>NZ_JBEZYD010000017.1:0-240922 GCF_040638335.1 Nonomuraea sp. NPDC026600 | reverse complement strand
AACCCATGGAAGGTGAACAAGGGCCGGCCCCACAGATGCCCGCCTAACCTGGCGCCACCTGCCGCACCTAAGATCAACTTCTTAGTTCAGAGAAGGCACTTTGCACGCCAACGCGGCCGCCGACGTACCGCCCCGGCTGGAGGCACTGGGATGCGCGGCCGGCTTGACCAGAGAAGCTGTTCACAGCCAACTGGCCGCCGCCTTGGACGTGGTCATCCACCTGACCCGCAACCGCTCCGACGGCCGCCGCCGCGTAGCGGAAATCTGCCTCCTGTCGAGATCTTCGACAGGCTTCGTCGAATCCGTAACCGCCCTGACCTTCGACACAAAGGGCCACCCGCACACCGGCCCAGGACACGACGCTCTGACGGAGAGGACTTGTCCGTGACCCAATTCGCATCGTGGCGAGCCTGTCGCAGGCAACCGGATTCGTGTCGCTCGGCGAGAGCTATGGGAACGTCGCCTCCACGCTGCGCCGCAGCCGTACCACCAGCCGTACACAGGCGCCCCGACCAGGCCGAACAACAAGCGAGTTGCGACCCGCGACCGAAGCCAAGTCCCGCGTCACGTGCCAAGCGAAGATCGACGGTCCGCACCACACCCGGCGAGGCTCACCCGACCCCGTACCGTCACCGGCTCGCACCGACCCCGCACCGCCACCGACCCCGCACCGCCACCCACCCCGCACTGTCATCGGCCAGGCTCACCCGACCAGACCGCGACGAGCGAAGGGAGCGTAATCCCGTGATCGCAGCCCTCATGGCCGCATTGTCCACAGCAGCCGCCATATGGCTGTGGACCGGCCCAAGCACCGCCACAGCCCGCCTCGACAGGCTGACCTCCATCCGTGAGCCATTCCAGCCGCGATCCATAAAACACCTGATCACCCGCCCCAGCCCAGCCCGTCGCGCCGACGCCTGGCGGCGAGCATCGATCGAGCTCTGCCAAGCCCTCTCAGCCGAACTGACCGCAGGCCGTACTCCAGGCGAAGCTCTCACCAGAGCGATAACCGCAGTCGACTTCCCAGACCCGGAAGCCCTGCGCCCGGTGATGGCGGCGGCAAGAGATGGCGGCGACGTTTCCACAGCTCTCGTATCCGTGGCACCACAGCACGGCGGCGAGGGACTACGCCGCTTGGCCGCCTGCTGGAGCGTCAGCGTGACCGTAGGCGCAGGACTAGCCGCCCTCGTAGAACGCGTCGGCAGCACGCTACGTACAGCCCAAGCCCACCGCCAGGACGTCACGGCACAACTGGCCGGCCCTCGCACCACCGCGAGAATGCTGGCCGCACTGCCCGCCCTGGGCCTCCTCATGGGAAGCGCACTGGGAATGCACCCACTCGCCTTCCTCTTCGGCAACCTCCCCGGCCTCGCCTGCCTCACGGCCGGAATCGCCCTCGACGCCTGCGGCCTGTGGTGGACCCACCAGATGGCGACCCGCGCTGAAAACTCGTAGCCACGACCCGCCCAGACCTTCGCCATGGCCACCTTCGCCATGGCAGCCACGGCCATGGCGGCCACGGCCACTTAGAGGCGCCCGCTTGAGCCCATCCACTTCAGAGGCAGCACCGACTCCTTGGCTTCTATCTCTTTCCTCAATCGATCGCGTCGCGCAACCGACCGGGAACGGATCCCTGACGATGTTCGAGCTGCTCTCCGCAGCCTGTGCCTGCGCAGCAACCTGGCTGTGGATCTCACCGACAACCCCGGCCGAACGCCTGACCCGCCTGCGACCGCCAGGAGCAGCCGCCCACAACCGCCCACACCACCCCGGACCACAGCGACCCACGCGCTCACCCTCTGCAGGACCAGATACCGACACGTCCCCCATACGACCGGATACCGACACGCTCTCCCCACCAACCTGGCTCGATCACCTCGCAACTTCACCCCAACCGATCACCCGCCGCACGATCGTCGGAGCCCTCAGCGCCGCCCTCTTCACCGCTCTACTCATCGGCGGAGCAGCCGGACTGATAGCGGCCCTGCTCATCGCCCCCATCGTCGGCGTGGCCCTACACAGACGAGACGACCCGGAAACCCGCCAAGACAGCAAACAGATCACCGCCGACCTGCCGTTCGCCGCCGACCTGATGGCAGCTTGCCTCCTCGCCGGACAGCCGGTCAGCGCAGCCACCGAGATAGCAGCAGAGGCGCTGGGCGGCCCACTCGGCCAGCGCTTGTCGTGGGTTAGCCGCCAACTCCGGCTGGGCGCCGACCCAGACCCCACCTGGGCCTTCCTCGCCCGAGAACCGGCCACGGCACAACTGTCACGAGCAATGAGCAGAGCCGCTCAGACGGGCGCCCCAGTGGCAGACGTCCTGACCCGCCTAGCCAACGACGCCCGCGAATCGACCCGAGCCACGTCCGTGGCCGCAGCCAGGAGCGTGGGCGTCAAGGCAGTAGCGCCTCTCGGCCTGTGCTTCCTACCGGCCTTCGTCCTGCTCGGCATCATCCCCATCGTCGCCGGCCTCGCAACCGCCATCACTTTCCCGTAGCACCTACCCGGGGACCAGCCCTTGCTTCCGGGGAAGTATGCATCCAGGGGCAGCCCCCGAAACTGGCCAGCCCCCCAGGACCTGCTCCCCAGGACCTGCCTACTCCCCAGGACCTGCTCCCCGGGACCTGCCTACTCCCCGGGACCTGTTCTCCGGGACCTGCCTGCTCTCCGGGACTGGCCTGCTCCCAGGATCGGCCTGTGCTTCAGGACTCGCCTGTGCCCAGGAACCTGCCTGCCCGGGCTCCGGGGCGGGGCCTGAGTTCCCGAACCCGCCTGAGCCCTGGAGTCGGCCTGCGCCTTGGAAGTGGAACCTGCCTGTGCTCCGCGGCGCCCGCCCGAGCCCTCGAACTGGGCGGCCCGGCCTCAAATTAGCGTGGGCTTCCGACCCGACCCGACCCGACCCGACCCAGGCACGGGCGGTATCCCATTCCCCTATCGCCTATCCACAGGTGCCTGTCACCTATCCACAGGTCGCTCCGACTCCTCCACTTATCCCCAGAACCACGTTCGGGCCGTCCGCCGCATACAGCCTTCAGACACCGTTGGACCCACGCCGGACAACGCCCGGCCCCGATCACCTGGAGGCACCATGCACGATGCGGCAATCCCCCCGAACGCTGCCGCCACACCCCCAGAAGACCAACTGCTCGCCAAAGCGGCCACCCCAGCCGCCCACCCCCACCACTGGCTCGTCGACAGGTGGGCCCGCTGTTCGGGACCGCTCCGCGATCGCGGCATGTCCACAGCCGAATACGCGGTGGGCACGATCGCCGCATGCGCTTTCGCAGCGGTGCTGTTCAAGGTGGTCAGCAGCCCAAAGGTGCAAGTGATGCTCTCGAAGCTCATCGACCAGGCACTCAACGCAGCCGGATGACCCCGTGCCAAGCCGCGGCCCCCAAACGCGTGAAGCGTTCAACGTCGCGTCTGAAGCGGCCGACGTCGCACGTGAAGTGGCTGGCATCGCGCGGCTCGGTGACGGCTGAGACCGCCATGGTCCTGCCCGCACTCATGGTCGTCTTGGCCGCCGCCCTGTGGGCGATCCAAGCAGTCGGGGTCCAGTTGGAGTGCGTCGACGCGGCGCGCGCAGCAGCGAGGGCCGCCGCTAGAGGCGAGCCGCTGGACAAAGTCCGCGAACTAGTTCAATCCGCCACCCACCCCAACGCGCGGGTGGACATCAGCCGCAATCCAGAGAGTACAAAAGTAGAGGTCTCGGTGGAGGTACGACCAGCATGGGGAGTGTCCCTGCCCGCCGTACAAGTAGCCGCCTCCGCGACCGCCGACACAGAATCATGACGTACTGGCACACATGGGCGAAGAAGCGTCGAGAGTCAGCGTTCGCCAAGCAAGCAGACCGTGGCTCCGCGACATTGTGGGTCGTCGCGCTCATGGGCCTGCTCATGACGATTGCCACAGCCTTCGCCACGGTGGGCTCCGTACGCGTCGCACGCCATCACGTACACGACGCAGCCGACTTGAGCGCGCTTGCCGCAGCCAGGCTCGCGATCGTCGATCCTCAAGCCGCCTGTGACAGGGCGAAGATCGTAGCCGCGAAGAACGCCGTCCAACTCCTCCAATGCACGCTCACGGGTGAAATCGCGGATGTCCGAACCTCGCTGACCATCACCCTGCCCGCCATAGGGACACGAACCCTGACCGGCAGAGCCCGCGCCGGCCCAAGCGGGTACACGGACCCGGCAGAGACCCTAAGGACCGGAGCCCCTAAGGACCGGAGTCCCCATGGATCGGAGTCCCCATGGATCGGAGTAGAGAAGCCGACCAGGGGAGCACGACCGGAGCAGGAACGCCGGCCGGAGGGAGCACCACAGACCAGAGCAGGAACGCCGACCAGAGGACGCACCCACAGACCAGATCGGAAAGGGACCGGATAAGCATGCACAGGCACGAGTAGTGACGCGGACTTGGTAGCTGGTAGAACGCGCCAGCCTGTGGGGTGGACACGGCAGAGCGCGCACAAGCAGCCAAAGGCCGATGGACCTGGTGAACGAAGGCGGGCGAGTGGGTGATCCGGACGCTGCTCGGCCAGGGTGTGGGCACCCGGACCCGCTCGGCGCTGGAAACCACGTTGGTGATTCGGGTACGTACGTAAGACCGCAGGTAAAAGACCCTATCCGGCGGTTCTCCTGGACTGGTCAGATCCGCGTGCCGCTGAGTAACAGGAAGAGCGGAACGCGGCGGCGACGCGCCAACTCGGCCAAGTCGCCGTCGAACCGCTCTTCCCGAGGAGCGCACTCACGTAGAGCCGACAGCGCGAACCCGGCGTTCACCAGCGCATCCACATAGTCCTCAACAGTCCGATGAAACCAGGTGACGCTCCCGCCCAACCAGTTGCGCTGTCGTGGCCCCTTGAGGAAGTAGTCATCGACGATCCAGTTCGTGCGCGGCTCGCGAGTCCCGGCGTCATAGGAGCTGAGACGGGATGAACAACCGAAAAAACAATCCGCCCACCAGGCGAAAGACATGCCTGGCAAGCCATCAACACCGCCGCCAGATCCTCGACGTAGTGCAGTGCGAGACGAGAAATGATCAAGTCGAACGAGGACGGCGGAGCGGCAAAGTCCTCCATATCCACCTGCTCAGCATGCCCACAGGTGCCCCGAAGGGTCTCGCTGGCAGCCTCGACCATGGCCGCCGAACCGTCCAGGCCCAGGTAGCTACTACAGCCAGCGTTCAGCAGAGTCCGCCCGATAGCCGCGTCACCGCAGCCGAGATCCAAAACCCGCAGGCCGGTGACCGTGCCCATCGCGTCCAGTAGCGCGGGCTCCTCCATGACGTGGTTGGGGCTCATCACTCCGCTATGACGATGGTCGAGATACCTCTGGGAGGTCGTGGGCGAGTCGTAGAAAGAGCCACCACGCTGGGGTGCAGCAGTCACGAGGGGAAGTGTAGATCGATCAGCCGGTCTAACGACGATGCCGCCGAGGCTGGGGGTGCGGCGCTGAGGATGTGACGGTTACACGTTTGTGGCTGCACCCGTCCTGGCCTGTGGCCCTGGCTCCAGGCTCCCTAATCCCCGCCCCTCGCCGCTCCGCCTTTCGTCTCCCGGCCCTCGTCTCCCGGGTCACCGTGCTGCGGGTCACCGTGCTGCGGGTCACCGTGCTGTGTTCGAAGTCTGCCCCTCGGGTTCTTGGGAGGGGTGGATCTGTGGCCAGGCTGAGGGTGTTGGGGCCGGACGGGGGCGGTATTTAGCGCAATGTTCGTGAAAGCAGAGGCGATTTTCGCTTCGCAGAACAATGTGGCTTCTGGGGCTGTCGGGGCCAGGTCGCAATCGAATTACGACTTCTTAGACAGAGTGTCCAAGAGTTAGATAGCTCACATAAGGTGCCGCTTACCCGTGAGTCCATGCCATCTGGGACCGGAGTCTGGGATAGCCCGGATCTGAGCCATTAGGGTGCGGATTCAGGGGCGGTCGATGATCAATGTCGGCCGAGCGGACTGCACTTCCGGTCGTCGCGTGAGCGCCCCAGGGTGGTCAGGCGGCGCGAGGCTCTCTATGGAGGGAAGCGCCGTGACGGTGGTTGGCAGAGCGATAGTCGCGACGGCGGTCGTGGCGGGATCCATCGTGCTTGGTGGGTCTGCTCAGGCGGCCGTGGTGATGCGGCAAGGCGCGAGCCCCGGGGAGATCACGTCTCCGTCCGATGGCCAGGTGGTCACGAGCGGATCCGTGCCGATCTCAGCGCGTACCGGTGTGATGCAGCTCAACATGGGCGTGTACGTGGAGGGGCCCTCGACCGCCAAGCAGAAGGTCGCCAGCGGGGGAGCAAACCAGACGCTTTCCGGTACGTTCGACGCCACCAGCGTCCCCAACGGGACCTTCAACGTGATCCTCAAGGGCGAGCTCACCGGCACCACCTACGCGACGAGCACCTTCAAGCTGAGGCGGCCCGCCGCTGCGCCGGACAACGTCGCCGCAGCCTTGGAGGGCACCAAGAAGATCGTGGTGACCTGGAGCAAGGGTTCGGAGCCTGATCTCCAGTCGTACGAGGTCGCGACCAGCCAGTCCGGCATCGTGGGCAGGTTGCCCGCCGACAGCGCCTGTTCCGGATCATCGTGCAAGGCAGTACTCGCCGTACCGACCAAGGCGGCTGGACAGCGGGTGGGCCTCACCGTGAAGGCGTTCAGGGGCGACGGCGACGGAGGGTCGATCGGCTCGGGCAATTCCGGCGCCGCGTACGTGACCGTTCCCGAGCCCCCGGCCGCCAAGCCGAAGAAGACCGCCACGAAACAGGAAACGCTGACCACCAAGAAGGGCGTCGACACCCTGCCGACGCTGCCCGGCAAGAAGCAGACGCAGCCCACGGCCGCGCCCACGCGCAAGACGACCACGACCAAGAACACCGACAAGCTCCCCGCCATGCCCGACACCGACCCCAAGGGCAACCTCCCGATTCCGACCGCCGACACGACCGGAGACTCAGGCAAGACCGACGGCCTCTCTCCCGACGGCGCCAAGGGCGACACGGAATCCGCTCCCATCGACTCCAAGGTGAAGGCTCAGTCGTCGGAGTCGCCGACCGGAAGTATCGGCCAGTACGGCCTGTACGTCGCAGGTGGGCTTGTCTTGTTGCTGTTGGCCGCGCAGGGAGGCGCGTGGGCGCGTCGCCGGTCTCTCGCGGGAACTGCTGCAACTGCTGGGGGGTCGGCGCCGCACGCGGCTGTCGCTTCGCCCAGTTCGGGCATTCCGCCCCAGCACGGTACGGACAGCGCTCCGTCCACTACCGCCTCGGTGCCCCGGCGTCCGGCGGTGGTCCTGGCCGTTGCCAAGGTCCGTCCGGCCAGTGAGCATTCTCGTACGCAGATGCCTGAACAGTCCCACGCGCCGGAACGGCCCGGCGTCGTCCAGACGCCGGAGATTTCTCGCGCGTCAGAGCGGCTCGGTGGGCACCCTCGCCATCAGCCTCATGAGCAGGCTTCGGGACTCTCGCGTACGCCGGAGCGGTCAGGCGCGCAGACGCCCGTACGGTCTCACCTGCAGGCACTGGAACACCCTCGCTCAGCGGCGTCCGACCGGCTCAGTTTGGGAGTGTCCGACCAGTTCGGTGCAGAAGTTCCCGATCGGCCTGATCTCGGCGTGTCTGGGCAGTTCGGTATGGCTGCTGCGTCCGATCGCTTCAACCTGGCGGCAGCGTCGGACCTACCCGTCACGCCATCCGCCGGAGCTTGGCGTGCTGCAGAGGAGTCGAGTGCCGGTCGGGCTCAAAGGCCGGTGCCGGGGCCGGTTCGAGCGGAGGTGCGGGCCGTTCTCCCGCTGCACCTCAGCGACGCCGACATGCGTGCTGATCAGGATGACTGGGTGTCCATCGGCCAGGATGAGCGGGCGCTTGTCGACCAGGGTGGTTGGAAGGGAGCTGACCGAGGGGCCGTCGACCAGGGCGGTCGGATGCGGGCTGATCTGGACGGTCGGGAAGGCCGCCAGGAGCCCATTCGGATCGCGCTGCCCAGTTCGGCCGTGATCGTGGTGCCTGAGTCGGCCGCCGGCGTCACCCCGCCCGATGTACGAATCGAGGAGCGCTGGGACGACTACCTGCCGCCGTCGCCCAGAGCCATGGAGGACAGCGGCTTCTGGGAGCGCCCACAGCCCGGCGCCGGTGACTTCTGGGCGGCTGACGAGGACGAGAACGCGTTCGCCGGTCACCGCCATCGCGGCGGCGACAGCTAACCCACGACTAACCCGACCTCGGCCCGGCCCGACCCCCAGCTCTGGCTCCGACGTCGGCCCCGGCTCCCGGCCCTCGGCTCGCCGGAACCCGCACTCGATGCCGGAAGAATTGGCCGAGGGTGTTTGAGTCTGGCCGCATCCAGGCCTCGGGTGGTTGAGCGTTCGGTTAGTCCAAGGTGGGAGTGGAGCGGAGCAGGGTGTCCAGAAGGTGGATGGCGCCGCGTTTGTCCAGTGGCTCGTTGCCGTTGCCGCATTTCGGGGACTGGATGCAGGATGGGCAGCCGCGTTCGCACTCGCAGGAGGCGATGGCCTCGCGGGTGGCCGTGAGCCAGTCGGTCGCACGGGCGTAGCCGCGTTCGGCGAAGCCGGCGCCTCCTTCGTGCCCGTCGTACACGAACACCGTCAGCAGGCCCGTGTCCGCGTGAAGTTCCGTGGAGACGCCGCCGATGTCCCAGCGGTCGCAGGTGGCGAAGAGGGGGAGCAGGCCGATGGCGGCGTGTTCGGCTGCATGGGCGGCGCCGCCCAGGTCGAAGCCCTCCTCGGCCAGGGTGGCCACCCCTGAGGCGGGGAGTGTCCACCAGACCGCGCGGGTGCGCAGGGTGCGTGGCGGGAGGTCCAGAGGCTCGTCGCCGAGCATCTCGCCGGACTGGAGGCGGCGCTTGAGGTACGAGACCACCTGACGGGTCACCTCCACCTCGCCGAAGTGGAGGCTTCCGGGGCCGAGGTCGTGCGAACGCAGGGAGGCGAGGACAGAGATGTCCGTGATGTCGCGCGCGAACGTCGTGTAGTCGGGCTGCGAGCTGCCCACGAGGGCGACCCCGGCTTCCAGGTCGAGGAGCTCTACGAGGAACGTCTCGCCCTGGTGCAGGTAGACGGCGCCGGTGTGCACGGTGGTGTGGGCGGACGGCTCGTCCACGCTGCCCAGGAGGCGGCCGGTCGCGGACTCCACGACCTGGATGGGCGCGCCTCCGCCGCCCCTGATGTCGGCCAGGTCGGTGGCGCGTTCGCGCCTGGTCCAGAACCAGCCTGCGGGGCGCTTTCGGAGCAGGCCCCGGGTGACGAGGTCGGCGAGGACGTTCGGGGTGGTGGGGCCGAAGACGGGCAGGTCGGCGTCGGTCAGTGGGATCTCCGCGGCGGCGGCGCAGAGATGGGGGCCGAGGACGTACGGGTTGTCCGGGTCGAGCACGATCGCCTCTACGGGCTGGCCGAAAAGGGCTTGGGGGTGGTGTACGAGGTAGGTGTCGAGGGGGTCGTCTCTGGCGATGAGTACGGCGAGTGCTTCCTGGCCGTCGCGGCCTGCTCGGCCCGCCTGTTGCCAGAGGGAGGCGCGGGTGCCCGGCCAGCCGGCGATGAGGACGGCGTCCAGGCCGGAGACGTCTACGCCGAGTTCGAGGGCGTTCGTGGTGGCCAGGCCCATGATGGAGCCCGAGCGGAGGGCCTTTTCGAGCAGTCTGCGGTCTTCGGCGAGGTACCCGGCCCGGTAGGCGGCGATCCGGTCCGGGAGGTCGGCCCAGTCGGCGGAGTCGGGCAACGCCCACGACAACGCGCCCTGGTCCGGAGGTGGTGAGGGGGCCTCGCGATCAGCTGACGCTGAGGGAACGTCCCCGCTCTGGTCGAGGAACGGCGGGTTGGTGCCGCGGTCTAGGGACGGCGAGGGGATGTCGCGATGGGAGGGTGCGTCGTGGCCTGGGGGTTGTGAGGCGGATCCCTGGTCTGAGGGGTCGTTGCGGTCGGCGGGTGGCAAGGGAGCGTCGTGGTCTGGGAGCTGCGAGGGGACGTCGCGGTGAGAGGGCGCCGGGGGTGCGTCGTGGCCCGGAGAATGCGAGGAGGGGGCACGGTCAGGGATCGCTGTGGGGATGTCCTGGCCTGCGGGCGGCGGAGGAGTGCCGAGAGCGCTGGCCGTAGGGGCGGGGCTGCTGCTCGTACCCGATTCCGTTCCTGAGCCGCCCGTTGGCGCCCCAGGCGTACCACCCAGGGAGAAAGCGACGTCGGCGAGTTTGGCGCGGGCGGTGAGGGCGACCGTTTCGGCGCCGCGGCGTGAGCGGACGAAGGCGAGCGTGCGGACGTTCGCCAGGACGAGGTCCGTGAGGAGGTCCGCGGCCTCGGCCGTGGCGGTGCGGCGCACCGGAGCGCCCCTCTCGCCCCGTAGTTCGGTCAGGGGCGGCTCCCAGAGCGCGATGGTCGTCGCACCCTTCGGAGACCCGTCCGACGTCACCTCGGCCATCTCAAGCCCCGTCAGCCGCATCGCGAACGCCCCGGGCTCGCTGGCGGTCGCTGAGGCCAGCAGGAAAACGGGCTGAGAGCCGTATCGGGCGCAGATCCGGCGCAGGCGGCGCAGGATCTGCGCCACGTGCGAGCCGAACACCCCTCGGTACCCGTGGCACTCGTCCACCACGACCATGCGCAACCGCCGGAAGTACGATGACCACTGGGCATGCCGCGGCAGGATGCTCCGATGCAGCATGTCGGGATTTGTCAGTACGTAGTTGGCGTGCTGCCGGACCCAGGTGCGTTCCTCGAACGGGGTGTCGCCGTCGAAGCAGGCCGCGCGGAGCTGCGTGATGCGGAGTTCGCGGAGGCTGCGGAGCTGGTCGGCGGCCAGGGCCTTGGTGGGTGTGAGGTAGAGGACGGTGCCGCCGTCGAGGCAGGAGTCGACGGCGGGAGTGAGGTACGCCAGCGACTTCCCGGACGCCGTTCCGGTGGAAATGATCACGTTTCGGCCACGATGGGCTAGGTCAGCGGCTTCATACTGGTGTGGCCACAATCCCGAAATGCCGCGGTTCGCCAAGCGCGTAACCAAGAGTTCGGGTGCCCAATTCGGCCATCCCGCTTGACCAGCCTGACGTGCTGGAACATGCTCCACATGGGTGACGCGCTCATGACGTGCGGGAACTCCGAGCAGGTGCCGGAGGAGTGGACCTGGCCGGTGTGGGGAGGAAGCGGAGGAAGTCACTGTTTCCAGTCTGCATCCGTGGGCAAAGTCGCCGGGAATCGTGATTTCGTATAGACACAAGCCAGACGCGTGGTTGAATGCCGCGCGTCGGGGTCAGACGGTCTGGAGCCCCGTTCCAGACTGCCAGGCCCGCAAGGGTACTTTCGCAGGCGAGGCGCTGGAGGATCTGTGGATCTGAAGTTGGATCACCACAACGAGGACCGACTCACCATCGTCGAGGTCGAGGGTGAGATCGATGTCTACACGGCGCCGAGATTGCGTGAGCTCCTCATAGACCTGGTGAACAAGGGCAACTTCCACCTTCTCGTCAACATGGAGAAGGTCGACTTCCTCGACTCGACGGGCCTCGGTGTCCTGGTCGGGGGGCTCAAGCGGGTTCGGGCGCACGACGGTTCGCTCGAGCTGGTGTGCACGCAGGAGCGCATCCTCAAGATCTTCCGGATCACCGGGCTGACCAAGGTCTTCGGGATCTACGCTTCGGTCGACGAGGCCAAGGAAGCTCACGGCAAAGACAAGTAGTGATGGCTACCGTCGAGCTCACGTTCAGCGCACTCCCCGCGCATGTGCGGACCGCCCGGCTGGTCGCGACGGCGATCGCCCGGCGCACCGGCGTGGAGGAGTCACTGCTGGACGAGGTCAGGCTCGCAGTCGGTGAGGCCTGCTCCCGGGCGGTTGAGGCGCATCGCGCACACTGCCCGGGAGAGCCCATCCGCATCGAGCTGAAAGACGATTCGGGGCGGTTCGAGGTAACGGTCAGCGACCAGGCTCCGAGCGACGAGATCAAGCAGGAGCAACCTCTCGATCTGGGCATGCTGTCCGACTCGTTCATGTCAGGGTTCGGCATCGCGGTGATCGCGGGGCTGGCCGATGACGTGGAGGTGCTCCCCAGTCCCAAGGGGATGCGCATCCGTATGAGCTGGCCCGCCGCGCGCAACGGTCACGTACCGACGCAAGCATAATTTTTTCTTTTACGGCACAGCACGGTGGGCCCCAACCGCCGACCGTGGCTGGGCCCTGTCCAGGGGTACGGTCCTCTGGTGATACGGGGCCGGGCGCCGATACGAGGCCCGGCACCCATGGCTTCCGTCATCCGGCAGTCGTAGAGCCCCTGCAAGGCCGAGTCGTGGTGCCCACGGCTCGGCTTCGGCATGTCCGGAGCTCCGGCGCACACCCAGAGCGCCGTCCAGAGCTCCGGCGCGTCCGAATTCCAGGTTTCGGGCGTGTCGTTTCGGGCACCTTGTCATGGCCGTAAACCGGTGGAAATATCGGTTGTCAGATGGCAAATCGCCGTGCTGGCAGGGGATTACTGGACGCGTGGCCAAATAGCGACCGGCAGAGCCTTCATATCCACGCAGCCCGTGCGTAGACTCCCGGCACCGGCCAAGGTGATCCGGCGAAACTGCGGACTCATCCGGAAGCGGCACCCACAACCCGGATGGTGCCGCACCAGCCCGTCGATCTTTGCGCACCGCCCGGGCAGGACGACCGGTCTTGCCGAGGAGAACGATGTTTAGGCAACTGCTGGCCGCGGAGCCAGCGTCCAATCTGGCCCTGAGCGGTAACAATCTCACTATCGTGATCGTGGTCGCCGCGGTCGCACTGATCGCCCTAGCCGTCGCCGGCGGCCTGGTACGCGAGGTGCTGTCCGCCGACCCGGGCACGGAGCGCATGCAGGACATCGCCCGTGCCGTACAGGAAGGGGCCGCCGCGTATCTCACGCGGCAGTTCCGCACGTTGGCGGTCTTCGTCGTCGTGATCCCCTTCCTGCTGCTCCTTCTACCGGGCGAGACCGATGTGCGCATCGGCCGCTCGATATTCTTCGTGGTCGGGGCGGTATTCTCCGCGCTGACCGGCTTCATGGGCATGTGGCTGGCCGTACGCGGAAACGTGCGCGTCGCGGCCGCCGCCCGTGACGCGGGCGAGAAGCGCGCCATGCGCATCGCCTTCCGTACGGGCGGCGTGGCCGGCATGTTCACCGTGGGCCTCGGCCTGTTCGGTGCGGCCATCGTCGTCTTCGTCTATCAAGGTGACGCGCCGGGCGTCCTCGAAGGCTTCGGTTTCGGGGCGGCGCTGCTGGCGATGTTCATGCGAGTCGGCGGCGGCATCTTCACCAAGGCCGCCGACGTGGGCGCCGACCTGGTCGGCAAGGTCGAACAGGGCATCCCGGAGGACGATCCGCGCAACGCGGCGACGATCGCCGACAACGTGGGCGACAACGTAGGCGACTGCGCGGGTATGGCCGCCGACCTGTTCGAGTCGTACGCGGTCATGCTGGTCGCCAGCCTCATCCTGGGCAAGGTGGCCTTCGGCGAGCAGGGACTCATCTTCCCGCTGATCGTGCCCATGATCGGCGTGCTCACCGCGATCATCGGCATCTTCGTCACCCGGATGCGCGACGGCGACCGCAGCGGCATGGCCGCCATCAACCGCAGCTTCTTCATCTCGGCCGCGATCTCCGCGGTGCTGGTCGCGGCGGCGGCGTTCTGGTACCTGCCCGACACCTTCGCCGAGCTGACCGGCTCGGCCGTGCAGTCCACCGCCAACCCGAGGCTCATCGCCATCGGCGCGGTGATCATCGGCCTGATCCTGGCCAGCGCCATCCAGCTGCTGACCGGCTACTTCACCGAGACGACCAGGCGTCCGGTCCGGGAGATCGGCGAGAGCTCGGCCACCGGGCCCGCGACCGTCATCCTGGCGGGCATCAGCGTCGGCCTCGAGTCGGCCGTCTACTCAGCGCTGATCATCGCCGGCGCGGTCTACGGCGCGTTCCTGCTGGGCTTCGGGAACGTGACGATCGCGCTGTTCGCGGTGGCGCTGGCCGGCACCGGCCTGCTGACCACGGTCGGGGTCATCGTCTCGATGGACACCTTCGGCCCGGTCTCTGACAACGCGCAGGGCATCGCCGAGATGTCCGGCGACGTCGAGGGTGAGGGCGCACGCGTGCTCACCAGCCTCGACGCCGTCGGCAACACGACGAAGGCCATCACCAAGGGCATCGCGATCGCCACGGCGGTGCTCGCGGCGACCGCGCTGTTCGGCGCCTTCCGCACGGCCGTGGAGACGCAGCTCGCCGACGCGAGTCAGTCGGTCAAGGATGCGCTCGGCGCCTTCTCCACGTTCAGCCTGGGCATCGACCAGCCCAACGTGCTCGTCGGTCTGATCATCGGCGCGGCGGTCGTGTTCCTCTTCTCCGGCCTGGCGATCAGCGCGGTCGGACGGGCCGCGATGCGCGTGGTCTTCGAGGTACGCGACCAGTTCCGCAACCACCCGGGCATCATGGACGGCACGGAGAAGCCCGAGTACGGCCGCGTCGTCGACATCTGCACCCGTGACTCGCTGCGCGAGCTGGCCACGCCCGGCCTGCTGGCGGTCATGACGCCCATCGCGGTCGGGTTCGCCCTCGGTTACGCGCCGCTGGGCGCGTTCCTGGCCGGGGCCATCGCGTGCGGCACGCTCATGGCGGTCTTCCTGTCCAACTCGGGCGGTGCCTGGGACAACGCCAAGAAACTGGTCGAGGACGGGCACCACGGTGGCAAGGGGTCGGCGGCTCACGAAGCCACGATCATCGGTGACACGGTCGGCGACCCGTTCAAGGACACGGCCGGTCCGGCCATCAACCCGCTGATCAAGGTGATGAACCTGGTGGCGCTCCTGGTGGCGCCGGCGGTGGTCATGTACGCGGGCAACCCGGCGCTGCGCATCGGGATCACGGTCGTGGCGGTGGGCGTGGTGGTCGGCGCCATCCTCGTCTCCAAGCGCCGTTCGGTCTCCAGCGAATCGACCAGCAACGACAACAACAGGGAGCACGAGCCGGTGGCCTCGTAGCGACCCCGTCCGGACGCCCGCTCCTCCGAGGTCTGGGGGAGCGGGCGTTCCATGTCCAAGAAACGCGTGTCCCAAGGGCCAGATGCGGCACCGGCGACCCCCCGGTGGGAAACTGGGCGGATGAACGACAAGCGGCCCAGCGGCGCCAAGACGCTGGCCTACATCCTGCTGGCGATGCTGGCCATCCTCGCGGTGATCGTCGCGCTGGGTGTGTGGGCGACGAGAGGATGAAGCACGTGCGTACGTTGATCGTGCTCCGCCACGCCAAGGCCGTGCATGTCCCCGGCATGGAAGACCTCGAGCGCCCACTGACCGACAGGGGCGAGCGCGACGCGAAGCGGGCCGGGGACGAGGTGCGGGCCCTCGGGCTGGCTCCCGACCTGGTGCTGTGCTCCCCGTCCGTGCGTACGCGGCTTACCGCCGAGCTGGCCTTCCCCGAGGTGGAGGTCAGCTACGAGCGTGACGTCTACCAGGCCTACCCCGAGGAGCTGCTCGCGCTGGTCAAGCTCACCGATCCGGAGCTCGAGACGGTGGTGCTGTGCGGTCACAACCCGGGTGTGCACGAGCTGGCGATCTCGCTGGCCGGGGGCGACTACGGGTTCCGGCCGGGCGCGTTCGCGGTCATCCGTACCCAATCCGACTGGGTGGACCTGTGGCCGGGCCAGGCCGAGCTGGTCACGCGCTGGGACCCCAAGGGGGAGGTCACCGGGTGAGTGCGCCGTCCTCGGCGTCCGCCGCCTCCACCTCGTCCCTGGAGATGCCGAGCAGGTAGAGGATCGAGTCGAGGTAAGGCGTGTTGACCGCTGTGTCCGCCGCCTGCCGGACGACCGGCTTGGCGTTGAACGCGATGCCGAGCCCGGCCGCCGCGATCATGTCGAGGTCGTTGGCTCCGTCGCCGATGGCCACCGTCTGGCTGATCGGCAGCCCCGCCTCGCGGGCGAATCGCTCCAGCGCGCGGGCCTTGCCCGGCCGGTCGACGATCTCGCCGACCACGCGGCCGGTGAGCTTGCCGTCGACGACCTCCAGGACGTTCGCCGCCGAGTAGTCGATGCCGAGGTCCTCGACCAGGGAGTCGGTGATCTGGGTGAAGCCGCCGCTGACGATGGCGAAGCGGTAGTCGAGCCGCTTGAGCGTGCGGACGAGCGTACGGGCGCCGGGGGTGAGCACGACCTGCTGCCGTACCTGCTCGAACACCTCGGCCGGCAGCCCTTCGAGCAGCGCGACCCGGCGGCGCAGAGACTCGGCGAAGTCGAGCTCGCCGCGCATGGCCTCCTCGGTGACCCGGGCGACCTCTTCGAGGCAGCCCGCGTGCCCGGCCAGCAGCTCGATGACCTCGCCCTGGATGAGGGTGGAGTCGACGTCCATGACGACCAGCCGCTTGGCCCGCCGTGACAGGCCGGTGCGCTGTACGGCCACGTCGACGTGCAGGGCGGCGGCCTCGGCGGCCAGCTCGACGCGGAGCGCGCTCGGATCGGCGCCGGAGACCGACAGCTCGATGCAGGTGACCGGCCACTGGGCGAGGCGTTCGATGCGGTCGATGTTCGCACCGGCGGCGGCGATGCGCCCGGCGATCCCGGCGATCGCGGCGGGCTGGAGCGTCGCGCCCAGCACGCTGACCGACAGGCGGCCACGCCGGCGCTGCTCCTTGGTCTGCGAGCCGGTGGAGAGCTCCAGCTCCAGGCCGAGGTCCTCAGCCACCCGCTCGACGGCGGTCCACATGGCGCCGAGCGTGCTGCCCGTGCCGGTCGACGGACCGCCCGAGTACGCGACGAGCACGCCCAGGGTGAGCCGGCCGCGGATGACGACCTGCTCGATGTCGGCCACTGTCACCGGGAACCCCGACAGAACCGAGAAAAGCCGCGAAGTGACGCCCGGCCGGTCTGGGCCGGTCAGGGTAATCAGGAGGGTGCGCTGGTCCACATTGAGCCAGGCTACTGCGCACGTTCCGCCGCATGAGCACGAGGGGCCACTATCGGCGCAGCAGCAGGTGGGTGTCACCGAACTCGTGCCACAGGTATCCCTCCCGCAACGCCGCCTCATAGGCACGGGCGAGCGGCTCCCGCTCGGCGATCGCGCTGAGCATCATCAGGTGGCTCGACCTCGGCTCGTGCAGCCCTGTGATCAGCCCGTTCACGGCCTTGACCCCTATGGCGGGCGTCACGATGTGCCGGGTCCAGCCCGCCGAGGCGGCCACCAGTCCGTCGCCGCCGACGGCCGTCTCCAGCGCGCGCACCACGGTGGTCCCGGCCGCCACCACCCGCCCGCCGTTCGCCGCCGTCAGGTTGACCAGGCGCGCCGTGGCCGCGGGCACCTCGTAGCGCTCGGCGTAGGGTGGCTCGTCCTTCTCCGGCGAGGCGACGCCGGTGTGCAGGGTGATCGGCGCGATCCCGACGCCGCGCGCCACCAGAGCCGTCACCAGCTCGGCGGTGAACGGCCGGGCCGCGCTCGGCATCTCGGCGCTGCCCGGCACGGTGGCGAAGACCGTCTGGTAGGAGTCGAGCGGCCAGTCGCGGGAGACGTAGGAGTAGCGGATCGGCACCCCGTGATCGCGCAGGTACGCCTCCACGTCGCGGTCGAGCACGGCCCGCCACAGGCGTGGCGTCTCGCGTTCGATGAGCCGCAGCGTCGCCCGTCCCGGCAGCGGCAGCCACTCGCCCGGCTCGCCGCCGCCGTACGGCTCGGACGCCTTGGAGGTACGGCGGCGCAGCTCCACCAGCCAGGTGCCGTCCTCGCGCGCGGTGGAGAAGTGCACGGCCAGCCGGTCGAGCCTGATGGCGGCGGGCAAGGTCGCCGAGTTGTTGACCACGATCAGGTCACCGGGGTCGAGCTGTCCCGGCAGGTCGGTGAAGCGGTGGTGCTCCGGCGGGAGCGAGCCGCGCGAGACCAGCAGGCGCACCGAGTCGCGGGCCAGCCCGCGGGCCTCGGGCGGTTCGTGCGCCGAGAGCGTGTCCGGCAGCGCGAAGTCGAGCGCGGCGGTCATTGCAGGCTCACCCTGCCGCTCGCCGGGCGGGACCTGACCAGGTCGTACAGCGCCGCGGCCACCTTGGCGGGATCCGCGGCGCCGGACGCCTCCTCCGCGCCGACGGCGTCGGCCAGCATGCGGGTGTTCATCTCGCCGGGATCGGCCCACCAGACGGCCAGATCGGGCTCTTCGGCGGCCAGCACGTTGGAGAGCTGCTCCAGGGCGGCCTTGGTGGCGCCGTAAGCGCCCCAGCCCTCGTAGGCGCCGGTCGCGGCGTCGGAGGTGATGTTCACGATGGCGCCGCGCGTGGCGCGCAGCGCGGGCAGCGTCGCCTGGATGAGGGCCAGGGGAGCGAGCACGTTGGTCTCCAGCAGGGCCCCGAACTCCTCCCGCGGGTACACCGCCAGCGGCGGCAGCGGAGTCACGCCCAGCCCGCTCGCGTTGTTGACCAGCAGGTCCAGCTCGGGTACTGCCCGCGCGAGCCGCTCGACGTGTGCCGGGTCGGTCACGTCACCGGGGATGGCGGTGGCGCCCAGCTCGGCCGCGACCCGCTCCAGGTCCGCCGCGCCACGGGCGGTGAGCAGGAGCTCCCACCCGGCGCCGGCGAGTGTCGTCGCCAGAGCCAGACCCAGGCCGCGGGAGGCGCCGGTGATCAGTGCGGTGTTCGTCATGCCTCGACGTTAGGAGCGCGGCAGCGGCCGGACATCGGGCTGAGGGTCCGCCTCGTCCTGGGCACATGGACCTAGGACCATGGAAGGTGGGCATTGAGGCCCAGGACCATAGAGTGGATCCCGTGGCCTCAGACAGAGCCTCGGACAGAGCCTCCGACAGAGACGAGATCATGCAGGCGGTGAGCACCGCCGTGCTCGCGGTCACCCGGCACCTCTCGGTGCGCGAGGTGCTGCAGGTGATCGTCCGCTCGGCCCAGCGGCTGCTCGACGCCCGTTATGCGGCCCTCGGCGTGCCCGACGAGGACGGCTCGTTCGCCGAGTTCGTCGCCGAAGGTCTCACCGACAAGCAGTGGGACGCGATCGGCCCGCTGCCCAGGCAGCATGGCATGCTCGGCGCGATGCTCCACGACGGGGCTCCGGTGCGGCTGCCCGACCTGCGCGAGGACCCCAGGTTCGAGTGGTGGCCCAAGGCGCACCCGGTGATGAAGGACTTCCTCGGCGTCCCGATCCGCGACGGCGACGAGGTGCTCGGCATCATCTTCCTGGCCAACAAGCGCACGCCCGACGGCTTCACCTCGGCGGACCAGGACCTGCTCACGCTGTTCGCCGCGCACGCCGCGATCGCGCTGACCAACGCCCGGCTGTACGAGCGGGGCCGCGAGCTGGCCATGCTCGAAGAGCGCAACCGGATGGCCCGCGAGCTGCACGACGCCGTCACCCAGAAGCTGTTCTCGCTCCGGCTGACCGCGCAGTCCGCCGCTGTCCTGCTGCGCAGCTCCCCGGACGAGGCCGCCGCCGAGCTCGAACGCGTGCAGCGCCTGGCGGGCGAGGCCCTGGCCGAGCTCCGGGCGGTGATCGTCGAGCTGCGCCCGGCCGAACTCGACCGGCACGGCCTGACGGAGACGCTGCGCAAGCACGTGCGCCTGCTCGACCGGCTCCACCCCGCGCGCGTCACGTTCGAGGGCGACGAGCTGCCGCCGCTCGACCCGGCGATCGAGGTGGCCGTGCTACGGGTCGCGCAGGAGGCGCTGCACAACGCGCTCAGGCACTCCGACGCCGGCCTCGTCGAGGTGTACCTGGGCGACGTGGGCGGCAAGCTGGTGCTGACCGTACGCGACGACGGCAAGGGCTTCGAACAGGCCGAGTCGCGCGGCCTGGGCCTGGTGTCGATGAGGGACCGGGCGGAGTCCGCCGGCGGCGTCATGACCGTGGCCTCGGCCCGCGACGAGGGCACGACGGTCCGAGTGGAGGTGGGCGTTTGATCCGGGTGCTGATCGCCGACGATCACCCAGTGGTGCGGCAGGGCCTGCGGACCTTCCTCGACCTCCAGGAGGACATCACGGTCGTCGGCGAGGCGGCCGACGGGGCCGAGGCGGTCGCGCTGGCCGATGAGCTCGTCCCCGACGTGCTGCTGCTCGATCTGAAGATGCCGGTGCTCGACGGGCTCGGCGCGCTGACCCGGCTCTCAGGGACGGCCCCCAGGGTGATCGTGCTGACCTCGGTGAGCGACCGGTCCGACGTGGCTCCGGCGATGCGGGCGGGCGCCGCCGGGTTCCTCTACAAGGACGTCGATCCGAACGCGCTCGTGCAGGCGGTGCGAGCCGTACACGGGGGGCAGGTGCTGCTCGCCCCCGAGGCGGCGGAGGCGATGCTGAACGGCGCGAACGGCTCGCCGGCGCCGATGGGTCCGGTGACGCTGACGGAACGGGAGCGCGAGGTGCTGGCGCTGATCGCGGCCGGCCAGTCCAACCGGGAGATCGCCAGGAGCCTGTCCGTCGCCGAGAAGACGGTGAAGACCCACGTGTCCAACGTGCTGATGAAGCTCGGCGTGCAGGACCGCACCCAGGCCGCCCTGTACGCCGTACGCCACGGGTTAGCTTGACCGCACGATGAGGAGTGGGCCAGGAGCCGTCCGGGCGGTCTCGCGCGGGGCTACTGTCTGACGGGCTCGAAGATGGCGTGGTGTGCCGCCACCAGGGCCCGCCTTACGGCCCGGTCGAGCTCTCGCAGGGCGGCGCCGCGGGCGGCGATCTCCCCGGAGGTCAGGCCTCGCTCGTCGGCCAGCCGCAGCACCGCGGCCAGGCGCGCGGCCAGGGCGGAGACGCGGTGCGCCCGTCCCGGATAGCCGGGCGCCAGCTCGCCGCCGAGCCGCCCCAGCCGATCGGGCCACTCCGGTGCCGGCCCGCCGGCATCGGCCAGCGTCTCCGTCGCCGACCGCATCGCGATCGCCAGCTCCTGCTCCGCCTCGGCCACAGACGGCAGGTCCACGCGTACGGGGCCAGACGGGTGTACGGCCAGACGTACCCCCACATAGGACGACCCGCGCAGGTCGGGCGAGGGCACCAGCCCGAGGCATCGGTCGGAGAGCACCGCGATGACGGCCTGGCCGGCTTCCACCGCGGCCGCGTTGAAGGCGGGCGGCCCGGAGAGCCCGAGCGGGTCGCCGGGCGCGGGCAGCGCGAGCCGGAACTCGGTCAGCCCGTTGGACCGCAGCCCGGCGAGATAGGCACGCAACGGCACGTCGCCCACGGCAGCGGAACCCGGGACGTCAGCAGCGGAGCCCGGGACGTCGGCGGCGGAGCCTGGGACGTCGGCAGGGGAAACCGAGGCGTCGGCGGCGGAGCCCGGGACGTCGGGGGGTCCCACGACGGCGGGACCCGCGGCGGCTTCGACCCGGTCGACGGCCTCGTCGAGACCGACGTGACCGGCGAGCCAGGCGTTGCCCCAGGCGACCAGCGGGGGAGAGACAGGTGATTCAGGGAGCACCGATCCACGATATGCCCCCGCCCTGCAATAGGTTTGTCCCGAGCGTTACTCCTAAAGGAGGGATCCGGGGATGGGTGGTCAGGTGCTGCGGCTCCAGGACGTCGCCGTCAGGCGGGACGGGGCGGCCCTGCTGCGCGGCATCGACTGGACGGTCAACGAGGACGAGCGATGGGTCGTCATCGGGCCGAACGGAGCAGGAAAGACGACGTTGTTGCAGGTCGCGGCGACGCTGCTGTACCCGAGCGAGGGGATCGTGGAGGTGCTCGGCGAGCGGCTGGGTCAGGCCGACGTCTTCGATCTGCGGCCGCGCATCGGTCTGGCCAGCGCCGCGCTGGCCGAACGTATCCCGCCGGAGGAGAAGGTCATCGACCTGGTTCTGACGGCGTCATACGCGATCATGGGCCGCTGGACCGAGGAGTACGACTCCAACGATGTCACCAGGGCCGTCGAGCTGATCGACATGATGGGTGCCGCGCATCTGATCAGGCGCAGGTTCGGCACCCTCTCCGAGGGAGAGCGTAAACGGGTGCAGATCGCCCGCGCGCTCATGCCCGACCCCGAGATGCTGCTGCTGGACGAGCCGGCGGCCGGGCTCGACCTGGGCGGCCGGGAGGACCTGGTGCGCCGCCTGTCGGTGCTCGCCAACGACCTCCGCTCGCCCACGCTGATGCTCGTCACGCATCACGTGGAGGAAATCCCCAGCGGGTTCACTCACGGGCTGCTGCTCAAGCACGGCTCGGTCGTGGCCCAGGGGCCTCTGGAGCACGTGATGACGGCCGACAACCTGACGCAGACGTTCGGGGTGCCGCTGTCGCTGGACCGCAGCGCCGAAGGACGTTGGTACGCCCGGGCGCACTAGAGCGCCTGTTCTAAGCGTCTTCCGGCAATAGGGCCAGGAGTTGTTTCGCGTGGCCGGGCAGCTCCACTTCTGCCAGGCCCGTGATGAGGTCCCTCAGCGGCACGGGCTGATCGACCATGACTGTGCCGTTGGACAGGAGCAGGGTGGGCACCAGGGTGTCGAGCTCGGCCTCGCTCAGCATCGGTCCGCCGAGTGCGCAGAGGGCGTCTCCCTGCAGGCGGATGCGGTTCCGGAGCCCCGCGTTGCCATCGGCGCTCGCGATGACGCGTTCGATGGTCCAGGTGTCGAGCGCCATGCGGTTGTCGTACGTCGCGTTCGCTCCCGAGGCGATCGAGGAGACGGCGGTGATGGTGGTGGCGTTGACGATGACGACGTGGCCCAGAATCTGCTCAGCGCTCCATTCGCCGGTCGGCGGGACGGGGCTCGGGTCGCCGGAGTCGGCCACGGTGGCAGCGGCGTCCAGCAGCGCGCGGTAGGCGTCCCGGAGCGGGATGGTGTCCAGCATGTCTTCTTCCTTCTCTGCGGTCGTGCGTGACGGGCGGCTGCCGTGTCAGGCGTGCGCGCGATGCATCTCCCAGGGGGCCTGAGGGAGAACGTCGCCGGTCTCGAGCAGCGACTTGAGGTTCGCCAGCACGGCCGGCCAGCCGTTCGAAATGCCGTTGAGCATGGCCAGGTTGGCGAGATTCTCGTGGGTCACGGTGAGGCGGACGATGTCTTGGTGCGGTTCGACGAGGAAGGTGACGACCGACGGCTCTCTTGGCGCTTCGGGGTCAGGGGCGTCGTCGAAGGTGATGACCAGGCGCGTCGGGGGCTCGGCCTCGATCACTTGACCGACGACATCGACGACGCCTGATCCGTCGACGCGTCGGTGCTCCCAGGCCGAGCCCGGCTGCCAGTCCGAAACGTTGGCGTGTCCCCAGTAGCGCGCCGTCAGGTCGGCGTCCGTCAGGGCTTGCCACACCTGCTCCGCGCTCGCGCGGATGTAGGTGACGTAGACGTAGGTCGGTACGGGTGTGGGTTCGTTGGTCATGGCGTACTCCTCTGCCTGGTTCTTGATGGCACTGATCGCTTGCAGGCGGGGCCTGTCGAACCCCGAGATCCAGCGCTCCTCGATCTCGTGGATCGGCGCCGGGTTGAGGTAGTGCAGTCGCTCCCGTCCGCGCCGGACGACGGTCACGAGGTTGGCCTGCTCAAGGATGCCGAGATGCTGTGTCGCCGACTGGCGTGCCATGTCCAGGCGTTCACACAGCTCGCGCAGCGACTGGCCGTTCTTCTCCCGTAGCCGGTCGAGCAGGAGACGTCGGGTGGGATCGGCCAGCGCTTTGAAAATCGAGTCCATGGCTCTCGCTTCGAGGCTCACGCTCTTATTATGCAGGTATTTACCTGCCTAATGTCAACGGGGGTGAGACGTCTGCCGTAGATCGCTTCTATCCGGTGAACGGCCAGTAGCATCTACGAAGGCGGTCCCCTCGGCCTCGGAGCGTGCCATGTCCACGGAGCAGCTCATCGTCGCCCTCGTTGTGGTCGCGGCGGTGGGGTTCGGGGTGGTGCGTACGGTCCGCATCATCCCCCAGGCGACCGCGGCGATCATCGAGCGGCTCGGCCGCTATCACCGCACGCTGAAACCGGGGCTCAACCTGGTCGTGCCGTTCGTCGACCGGATCAAGGACCTGATCGACCTCCGGGAGCAGGTCGTCTCGTTCCCGCCGCAGCCGGTGATCACCTCCGACAACCTGGTCGTCTCGATCGACACCGTCATCTACTTCCAGGTGACCAATCCGAAGGCGGCCACGTACGAGATCGCGAACTTCCTGGTCGGGGTCGAGCAGCTGACCGTCACCACGCTGCGTAACGTGGTCGGCGGCATGGACCTGGAGAGCACGCTGACCTCCCGCGAGGAGATCAACACCGAGCTGCGCGGCGTGCTCGACGAGGCGACCGGCAAGTGGGGCATCCGGGTCAACCGGGTCGAGCTCAAGGCCATCGACCCGCCGTCCTCCATCCAGGACTCGATGGAGAAGCAGATGCGCGCCGACCGCGACAAGCGGGCCGCGGTGCTGGCCGCGGAGGGGCAGCGGCAGGCGGCGATCCTGACGGCCGAAGGCGAGCAGCAGGCGGCGGTCCTGCGTGCCCGCGGCGAGGCGGAGGCGGCCGTCCTGCGCGCCCAGGCGGAGGCCGAGGCCCAGGCCATGCGGGCCAAGGGGCAGGCCGACGCGATCGGGATGGTGTTCAAGGCGATCCACGAGGGCAAACCGGACCAGCGGTTGCTGGCCTACCAATACCTGCAGATGCTCCCGGAGATCGCCAAGGGTGACGCCAACAAGATCTGGATCATCCCGTCGGAGATGGGCCGGGCACTGGAGAACCTGGGCGGTCTTTTCTCGCCGCCCAAGGATGACCCCGACCAGTAGCTGGGAAACGGTTCACCTCTAAGCTCTGTCGGATGACATTGTGGGAGGCCGTCGCGGTGTTCGCGGCCGGGATCGCGGCCGGGGCCATCAACGCGGTAGTCGGATCGGGCTCGCTGGTCACCTTTCCCGCACTCGTGGCAATCGGCATCGACCCGGTTGTGGCGAACGTCTCGAACAACATCGGCCTGGTGCCCGGCTCCTTCACCGGCGCGTACGGCTACCGCGCCGAGCTCGCCGGGCAGCGCGAGCGGTTGCTGCGTCTCGGGCCCGCCTCGGCGATCGGATCGCTGATCGGCGGGATCCTGCTGCTGTTCCTCGACCCGAGTGTCTTCAAGGTCGTGGTCCCGGTGCTGATCGGACTGTCCTGCGTGCTGGTCGTGGTGCAGCCCAAGCTCAGCGGCTGGCTGTCGGCCCGGCGCGAGGAGGCCGATCCCCACGGCGGCGTGCTGCTCTGGCTCGGCGTGCTGGGGGCGGGGATCTACGGCGGCTACTTCGGCGCGGCCCAGGGTGTGCTGCTGATCGGGTTGCTCGGCAGCTTCCTGACCGAACCCCTGCAACGGGTGAACGCGGCCAAGAACGTCCTGGCGCTGATCGTCAACGGGACCGCGGCCGTGCTGTTCATCCTCATCGCCCACGTGGACTGGTGGGCGGTGCTGGCGGTGGCGGTGGGTGCCACGCTGGGCGGGTTCATCGGGGGCACGTTCGGGCGCCGCATCCCCGCTCCGGTGCTGCGGGGCATCATCGTGTGCGTGGGAATCGCGGCGATTGTCAAACTGGTGTACGGATAAATACCAGGCATTCTGGGTATAAATCCGTACATGAAGGGTGATCGGGTCGAGATCGTCATCGATGCGGGCGGCTCCCCGCGCACCTACGAGATCACCGCCACCCGCGCGGGCCGCCGCGTCGAGGTGGCCACGGGGCGGGGGGTGGTCGAGGTCAGTGAGGTGACCAGGAGCGGCACCGCGGTACGTACCGCGCGATTCATGTCCAGCCGCATCCTGGCCCTGGTGGAACACCCCGCCGACGAAAGCTGAGTCAGCGGAAGTCGGCCGCGTGGTCGGCGGCCCACTCGCGGAACGTCAGCGCGGGCCGGCCGAGCAGCTTCGGCACCGTGTCCGTGATCCGCTCCGGTGTGTCCACGAACGCCCCCCAGCCCGCGAGCGCTCCGTCGACGAACCGCGCGTCGCCCCACGCGGCCAGCAACTGCTCGCGGGCGGCGTCCAGCGGCAGCTCCGCCCACCGCACCTCGCGTCCGACCGTCTCGCCGATGATCCGCACCTGCTCGGCCTGCGACAACTGCTCGGGCCCGCTGAGAGCGTACTTGGCCCCGCCGTGCCCGGCCGAGGTGAGCACGTGCACGGCCACGGCCGCGATGTCCTTCTCGTGGATCAGCGCCCGGCGGGCCTCCCCGTACGGCCAGCGCACCACGCCCTGCCTGACCTGGTCGGCCCAGCCGAGCGTGTTGGTCGCGAAACCGACGGGCCGCAGGAACGTCCAGCTCATACCGGTATGCCGGATGAGCCGTTCCACCTCCTGGTGGAACAGCGTCGCCTCCTCCCCGTCGGCCAGGTCCTCGACGTCGGCCGACAGGTAGACGACGCGGCGCGCGTGGGCGGCGATGGCCTTCACCACGGAGGCGGCGGTCTCGGCCGCGAAGCCGGGCCAGATCAGGAAGACGGACTCGACGTCCTTCAGCGCCGGTTCCAGGGTCTCGGGGACGGACAGGTCGCCCTTGACCACCTCGACGCCTTCGGGCAGCTTCGCCCTGCCGGGGTCGCGGACCAGGGCGCGGACCGGGAGGCCCGCCCCGGCCAGTTGGGAGACGACGTGCGTGCCTACGTTGCCGGTCGCTCCGGTCACCAGAATTCTGCTCATGGCTGGACCGTAGAACTTAAACCAATGTTCAGGTCAAGCTCGGCCGTACCTGGATCGTGCCGTCGCTCCGGATCCGGGTCTCGAAGGTGGGCGCGGGCGCGGTCGCGGGGCCATGCCTGACGGAGCCGTCGGCCAGCCGGAACGTGCTGCCGTGCCAGGGGCAGACCACGCACGCCTCGCCGTTCTCCACGACGAGCCGGCCCTGGTGGAGCGGGCCCGCGAGGTGCGAGCACCGGTCGGCGAGCACGGTGACGCCCTCGGTGTGCCGCAGCACGAAGAGCTGGATGTAGCCGAGCCGCCGCGACACGGGACGGCCCTTGGGCAGGTCGGTGACCAGGCACAGGTCGTGCCAGCCCAGTGGTACGAGATGGGTGACCTGGGGCGCGTGGTTGCCGCCCGCCGCCTGCCGGTAGGCCAGATGCCCGCCCAGGTAGGCGCCGAGGCTGCCGGCGCTGAGCCCGGCGACGGTCAGCGCCTTGCCCGCGCGTTCGTTCCCGCGCAGCCGGGCCAGCAGCGAGGCGGAGAGGAACCCCAGCGCGGTCACGTTCGCCAGCATGTGCACGAACCCGACACGCTGCTGTTCGCGGTGGAGCGACGACCAGTCGGTCAGGCCGGCGGCCGCGGTCGGCAGCGCGCTGCCGAGGCCCGTGGCCAGAAGGAGCCGCGCGGCCCGGGGGTCGGCGCCGGTCCAGTCGAGCACCGCGGTGGACATCCAGCAGCCCAGACTGAAGGTGGCGAGCGGCGGATGCAGGGGTTTGCCCGTGGGCACGCCGTGCAGCCAGTCGCGGAGCCGTCCCGGCCGGATCCGGTCGCGTACGGCCTTGGCCAGCACCCGGATCGGCCGGTCCATGGCCTTGGACCGCTCAAGCCGGTCGGCCAGATCGACCGGACCTACGAAACGCCGCAAATGTCGCCGGTTAGCTCGTACTATCTCTTTCACGACAAGTCACCTACCCCGGGCATGAGGGCATCACTCGGACAGGTGTCCCCTCGCGACGGAGAGCTCGACCAGCTCCAGCGCGTACGCCCCGAGCGACGGCGAGCCGTCCTCGATGAGCCGCACCTTCTCCTTGACCTGCGCGGCCGTCACCTTGAACAGTGTCCAGGTGCCGCCCTCGGTGTGGTGGTTGGCCAGGATCGGCGCGAAGCGGTCGAGCGCCCTGGCGAACCGTGCCTCCTGCGTCTCTCGTGCCTCGAACTCATCCCAGAGCGCCCGCATCCCCGCCCCCTGCTCGCCCGGGAGCAGCGCGAAGATGCGGTCGGCGGCGGCCCGCTCCGCGTCGGGCTGGGCGGCCACCGCGGCCGTGTCGTAGACGAACGTGTCACCGGCGTCGATCTCGACCAGGTCGTGCACGAGCAGCATCGCCACCACCCGCTGGATGTCGGTCCCCGGTGGCGCGTGCTCACCGAGGACCATGGCCAGCATGCCTACGTACCAGGAGTGCTCTGCGTCGTTCTCTCGCCGTGAGCCGTCCATGAGATGGTTGCGGCGGATGACCCGCTTCAACTTGTCGATCTCGACGGCGAACGCGATCTGGGCGGTCAGGCGGTCCTCTTCTGGCGCGATAGTCACGCGCGACACCCTAATGTGCGGTGATCACACTGGTTGGCAGAATTGTCACGGGAACCCCATTGAACACGGCATTTCCCGACGGAACATCGATTGCCGACTCATCAGTCAGCTCGTTCGCGCTGACCCCCGCGTGCTCGGCGGCGACTGTCTGAGCGCTGCCCGCGTGTCCCCAGCCGTGGGGCAGGCTGACCACGCCCGGCATGATCGTGTCGGTGGGTTCGAGCGGCACTCTGAGCTCTCCCTTGGCCGAGCGGATCAGGGCCTCGCCGTCCAGCCCGAGCCTGACCACGTCGGCCGGGTTGATCTGGAGCGTGCAGGTGTTGCTGCCGCCGACCAGCGAGCCCACGTTGTGCAGCCAGCTGTTGTTGGAGCGCAGATGGCGCCGCCCGATCAGGACGATCTCCGGCGGCTCCTGCTCCAGCCCGGCACGCAGCCGCTCGACGTCCTCGACGATCTGCGGCGGCGCGAGCTCGATCACCCCGGAGGCGGTCTTCAGCACCTCTGCCAGCCGGGGCTCCAGCGGCCCGAGATCCAGTCCGTGCGGGTTGTCGAGCAGCTTGCGCAGCGACAGGTCGCCCTTGCCCGCCCACTCGCCGTACGGGCCCAGCTTGAGCATCAGGTCGAGCCGGAGTTCGGCCCCCGAATCGCCTTCGAGCGCGGCCCGCAGCTCGGCCACGTCCCGTCCCTCCACACCGGAGCCCGGCAGGTCGACGGCCTTGCGGAGCATCTGGTCGATGACGAACTCGTCGAGGTCGCCCGCCAGCCCGGACGCGATCATGGTGAGTCTGGCCAGGATCTGCGCCTCCGACGGCTGGCCGTCCAGCGGCAGCAGCGGACGTGAGTAACGGGTGTAGTTGCGTACCGCGAAATTGAGCAGGGCGAAGTCGTAGTGCCCCGACTGGAGCGCCCGCGGCGGCGGCAGGATGACGTTCGCGTGCTTGGTGGTCTCGTTCAGGTAAGGGTCGACGCAGACCATGAAGTCGAGCCGCCCGAAGGCCGCGTCGAGCCGGGCGCCGTGCGGCGCCGAGAGCACCGGATTGCCCGCCACGGTGACCAGGAACCGGATCTGCCCGTCGCCGGGCGTCTCGATCTCGTCGGCGAGCGTGGCGACCGGCAGCTCGCCGTTCGCCTCGGGCAGGCCCCTGACGCGGCTCTTCCACCGGCCCAGTGTGTACGGCCTGCGGGTCAGGCCGAACTCGGTGGCGGGTTTGGCGAACATGGCGCCGCCGGGCCGGTCGAGGTTGCCGGTGAGCACGTTGAGCACGTCCACCAGCCACTGGGCCAGCGTGCCGAACTCGGCCGTACAGGTGCCGATCCTGGCGTAGACGGCCGCCGTCCTGGCCGCCGCCAGCTCCCTGGCCAGCCGGACGATCACCTCGGCGGACACTCCCGTGCGGCGGGACACCACGTCGGGCGGGAAGTGCTTGGCCGCCTCGCGTACCTCGGCCAGGCCGTTGACCTCGTGCGCCACCGTGGTGAGGTCCTCGGCGAAGAGCGTGTGCGCGATCCCGAAGAGCAGGTAGGCGTCGGTGCCCGGCCGGACGAACACGTGCTCGTCGGCCAGGCCGGCGGTCCTGGTGCGGCGCGGATCGACCACGACCAGCCGGCCGCCGCGAGCGCGCAGCGCCTTGAGCCTGCCGGGGAAGTCGGGCGCGGTGCACAGCGAGCCGTTGGACTCCAGCGGGTTGGCGCCCAGCATGAGCAGGTAGTCGGTCCGGTCGAGGTCCGGCACCGGGACGGCGAGCGGGTGACCGAACATCAGCCCGCTGGCCACGTGCTTGGGCATCTGGTCGGCGGTGCTGGCCGAGAAGATGTTGCGGGTGCCGAGGGACCTGAGCAGCGGCGCGCCGTAGAGCTGGCCCGCCATGTTGTGCACGTTCGGGTTGCCGAGATAGACGCCGACCGACTGGCGGCCGTGCCGCTCCGTGACCTGGTCGAGGCCCTGCTTGACGGCGGCGAACGCCTCGTCCCAGCCGACCTCGCGCCAGAGCTCGCCCTCCCTGATCAGCGGCTTGCGCAGCCGGTCGGGGTCCTCGTCCAGACGGCCCAGACTGGCGCCCTTGGGGCAGATGAAGCCCTTGCTGAACGGGTCTTCCTTGTCGCCCCGCACGCTCGTCACGTGCCCGCCCTCGTCGAGGGTGAGTGTCAGGCCGCAGACGGCCTCGCACAGGGGACAGGTCCGGTGGACGGTCGACGTCATCACGACTCCTGAGTTCGTCAGTTGAACTCATCTTGGCTCGTACGACACGCATGGGGAAGCCCCGGAGCCCCCGCGGTCTCCGGGGCTTGCACTGGAGAGCGCCTCAGGCCCGAGGCCCCCTCCAGGTCGGCGGCAGGCCGTCAGCCGACCTGCGGCAGCGCGAACGGCCTGGCCAGATCAGGGGGCTCCTCAAGGTCGCTCCGCAAGGAGACCCAGGCATGGCCGTAGAGACGGGCGAGCCCGGGGGAGGCCGCGCCGGGCAGCTCATCACGCCGGACGACCTCAACGATCAGCAGGTGCGCCCATTTGCGGTGCCGGTAGACGTTGGCGCTCCTGGCCCAGCACGCCGCCGCGATCTCCTCGGCATAAGCCTCGAACTCCGCGGCGGAGATGCCCGCCCTGGTCATGACGAGGGCCTTCTCACCCGTGCGCGTGGGGGTGATCCACCACACCAGCGGGATCCTGCCCGCGCGGGTGTGCATCGTGGTCTCCAGGCAGGTCTTCTGCAGCCGGTGCCTGGTCGCCACGCACCAGAAGTGCGCCGCCACCCAGTTGCGGCCGGTCCTGGTCACCGCCGGCACCGAGACCGCGCTGGTCAGCATGATGAACGGCCACCACCGGCCCTGCTGGGTGGCGCCCAGCAGCGTCAGCACGAACAGGGCGAGCGCCCCGATCAGCAGCAGCTCGGTGCGGATCCGCCATAGCCTGGCGAGCAGTCCGGAACCGGCGGCCGGCAGGTCCTCGTTGGCCGGGTAGATCTGGTTACGTGGGTTCCTCGACATCTCAGGACACCTCCTCGGCGATTCGGGAGGGAACCTTGAGCTGGTCGAACCGGGGGTCGCGGTAGCGACGTGCCCCGAATCCGATCCTGGCGACGGTCCAGCCGCGCCGGAACGCGAACTCATCCGGCTCCATGCAGATCTCTCGATCCGCCAAAGCGATGAGTTCCTGGATCCGGGTCTTGATTCGGCTGAGTCCCTTGGTACCTTGTGAGTACATAGAACACCTCTTTCGCGGCATTACTCGAGGTGGGTTCTTGCGCCGGATCGCAGGCTGATGACCGGTGTCGCCGCAGGGTGGCAGCCCTTTTGAGCGGCAATGAGGTGGTCAGCCTGGGTTCGGCTTCTCTGTGGTTCTCCGTGCTCGAATGAGCGACATTTGCGGCGGTCGATCAGATGAATGCGGGGTCCTTCCGGCAAGCGGCCTCCCTGGGGCAGAGATTCAGATCCGGGACGGCGCCGTTGCCGGTGGTGCGGCCCGCGTGGCCGCCAGCGATCAGAAGCGGTAGGCCCGGTGTGTTCGGCCGTGTCGTCATCCCGGCCTCCCATCCGTCGGCAACCTTCCAGGGCTCGATCGTCTCTCCCAGACCCGTCTGGTGCAATACGTTCAGCAAGAGAAGATTTTGTTTTCTTCGGTCCTTGCTTGCGTCTTTGCTATGCATCTGTGGATGCAACTTGCACGAGAACCGTCGGAGGTCCCTGATGCCGGAGTGGGTAAGGGGGAACTGTCGCCGGTATCCCACCCCAGATGAGGCCCCTCTTGCCCCCTACGCTCTCCCCGTGAAAGCCTTATGGCAAGCCTTAGTGGCACTACACATGCAAGTTGCAGTGTAAGATTGAGCGAGCGGCCCAGAAAGCCGGGCTCCAAACGGTCCTTTCCCGCTACACCTTCATTCCCGACGAGGAGAGTGGACGGTGCCATCGCAGCAGGGCAGTCCGACTGTTCGCAGGCTGATGCTCGGCCAGGAGCTGCGCCTCCTTCGCGAACGCAAAAAGCTGACGGGGGCCAAGGCGGCTAGGGAGCTGGGCTGGAGTCCCAGCAAGGTCAGCCGGATCGAAGCAGCCAAGACCATGCCAAGTGCCGAGGACATCAAGGCAATGGGCAAGCTGTACAAGGCGGATGACGACAAGCTCGAAGAACTCTTTGGCTTGTTGCGTGATGCGGATCAGCGTGGCTGGTGGGAAGATTACGAAGACGCCCTTCCCGAGGAATACACAAGATTCCTCGGGCTGGAGGCGGAGGCGACATTCCAGCGCAACTGGGAACCCCAGATCGTGCCTGGTCTCCTCCAGACTGAGGACTATGCACGGGAGGTCGTCCTCTCCGTTCGTGGCATCACGCGCATCACGCACAGCGGTGTCCGGAGCCGGGTCGAGGCGCGCGTGGATCGGCAGCAGCGGGTGCTACACCGTCCGCAGCCGTCCCCGCTACGCTTCGTGCTCGATGAGCCGGCTCTGATGCGCCGTTTCGGTGAGCCCTCGGTCATGCGGGAGCAGATGGAGCATCTCCTGGAGATGTCGCTGCTGCCACACGTCAGTGTGCAGGTGCTGGTGATGGATGCGCTGCACCCCGTCAACACGGGAGCTTTCATCCATCTGAAGTTCGCGGAATTCGACGATGTTGTATATCTGGAGCAGCTCTACACTGCCCACTTCGTCGAGGACCTCGAACGAGTGGCTGGGTATGAGGCAGCCTTCGACTACATCAAGTCCCAAGCGCTAGATGAGGATGAGTCACGTGTTCTCATCCAGCGCAAGGCCATGATGTGGCGAGGCTAGCGACAAAGATCACAACAAGGGGCAACGGTGCCCCTTCGCCCGTTTGGGGAGAAAATGTACATCGATCCCGTGGCAGCGACCTGGCAGAAGAGCAGCTTCTGCAACGGTGCGAGCAGCTGCGTCGAAGTCGCGCCGCTTGCCGACGGAAACGTCGCCTTGCGAGACGGCAAGGAGCAGGACGGCCCTGTCCTGGTCTTCACGCCGAGTGAGTGGGCTGCCTTCACGGCCGGTGTCCGTGATGGCGAGTTCGACCTGACCTCGCTTGCCGCCACCGCGTCATGAATAACGGCCCTGGCAGGTTGCTAGCACAACACCATCAGGGCCGCCGCGACTCCAGTTCGTCATCGTTCGCGAGAACCGAAGATCCCCATATCTTGGCCCGAAGCGCGTTGGAGATCAACTAGCGACTCACCTGGTTTGACGCAGAGGATCAGCCTCCATCGCGGAGTACGGTCTGACGACTCCAGAACGAAGAGCCCTCTGCTCCACTTGGACCACCCCCAACAGGCTCCACGTGAAACGGCCCGCGCCCCCTCATAGAGACGCGGGCCGTTCCGCGTGCGAGGCGGGTTTCAGCTCGCGCCGCGCCGTACCAGGAAGATCGAGCTCAGCCCGGCCAGTACGGCCAGCCCCGCGAGCGCCACTGCGGTCACCATCGAGGCGGACCCGGTGCCGCCGCTCTGGCTCAGGGAGATGAACAGCGTGCCCACCGTCGAGATCCCGATCACCTGGCCGAGCTGCATCACGGTGAGGAGCGCCCCGCTCGCGTCCGCGGCGTGGACGTCGTCGACGTGGGTGGTGGCCAGGTTGGTCACCGCGACCTGCACGCCGAGCCCGGCGCCGATGAGCGCGCTCATGACCGCGTACGCCACGCCGCCTCCGGCGGCGAGCCCGAGACCCACGTAGGCGGGCGTGGCCACCACGTAACCGAAGGGCACGAACGAGCGCTGGCGGCGGGGCGGCAGCAGCGGCCAGCCGAGCCCCACGAGTGCGAACCCCAGTGCGCACGGCACCAGCATCATGCCCGAGGCCAGCGGCGACAGGTTCAGGTCGCCCTGCAGGTGCAGCGCCGAGGTGAACAGGAACGCGCCCCAGGTCGCCGGCCCGAGCAGTAGCACGATGAGCCCCGGCCGCATGCCCGGCGCGCGCAGCACGCGCGCGTTCACCAGTGGGCGCCCGCCGCGGTTCGTCACCCATCGCTCAACGCGGACGAACGCCACGAAGAGCACCACGCTCAGCGCCATGGAAGCCCAGCCCCACAACGGCCAGCCGAGGTCCCTGCCGAGCACGAGCGGGACCACGAACAGCAACACGGCGGCCGACAGGCTCACCAGGCCCCACGGGTCGAGCCCGCCCTGGCCACTGCCCTGGTCGGCGGGGAGCGCGCGCAGGCCCGCGATCAACAGCAGGACGCCGATCGGCACCAGGACGAGGAAGACGATCCGCCAGCCGGCGCCGAGCCCGAGCAGGATCCCGCCGAGCGCCTGGCCGACCACGATGCCGCCGCTCGCCACCGCGGACCACAAGCCCAGTGCCCGGCCCCTGGCCGCGCCCTGGTAGTTGTGCTGGATCAGCGTCATGACCTGGGGCATCATCAGCGCGGCCCCGACGCCCTGGGCGAGCCGGGCGGCGACCAGCGTGCCGGTCGTGGGCGCGAGCCCCGCCCCCAGCGTGGTGAGCGTGAAGAAGGCGAGCCCGATGAGAAAGGCCCGGCGATAGCCGAACAGGTCGCCGAGCCGGGCACCGGTGATCAACAGGACGGCGTAGACAATGGTGTAACCGGCGACGATCATCTGCAGCCCGGCACCGGATGAGTGCAGATCGGCCTCGATGGTCGGGGTGGCCACGTTGACGATGTTGACGTTCAGGATGGCCAGGAACTGCCCCGCGAGGATGACCGCCAGGAGCAGCCCGCTGGCCTTGCTCTTGTCCGGCTGTTGAACCGGAACAGGAGGAGCAATGGGAGCAGATTGGGTCATACGTTAAGTGTGATGGCAATCCAGTACCAGTAACGAGAGCCCCTTTATACTGGTATTAACGCTACCTGGATGAGTGATGACCGCTGTCCCATAGTGAAGGGGTGACCGTGGCAGAAGCAAGGCGCTCCGATCTGTCGGCATTCCTGCGCACCCGGCGCGAGCGGATCACTCCCGAGATGGTCGATCTGGCACCGGGTCCCCGCAGGCGCACCCCCGGCCTGCGCCGCGAGGAGGTCGCCCAGCTCGCCGGGGTGGGCGTCACCTGGTACACGTGGCTGGAGCAGGGGCGGCCGATCAACGCCAGCAGCCAGGTGCTCGACGCGATCTCGCGCACGCTCCGGCTCGACACCGCCGAGCGGCAGCACCTCTACCGGCTCGCGGGCCAGTCCGGAACGCCCGTCCTCGACGGCTCCACGCCGGTGACGCCGGAGATGCGGGCCATACTCGACCAGCTCGGCGCGATGCCCGCGAGCATCACGAACAGCCGCTACGACGTGCTGGCCTGGAACTCGGCCTACGCGACGATCTTCCCCGAGGTCGTTGGCGCCGCGGAATGCGAGCGCAACTCGCTCTGGCAGACGTTCGTCAGCCCGGCGTGGACGACCAGGCTCGTCGATCGCGACCAGGAGTTGCCCCGCGCCGTCGCCGTCTTCAGGGGCGCCTACAGCCGCCACTCCGACGACCCGTGCTGGCAGGACTTCGCCCGGCGGCTGGCCGCGGAGAGCGCCGAGTTCGCCCGGCTCTGGGCCCGGCAGGATGTGGCCGAGCCCGGGCCGCGCGTGAAGACGTACGAGCACCGGCAGATGGGCCGGATCAGCTTCAGGACGACGAGCTTCAACCTCTCGTCGGCGCCGGAGACCCGCATGGTCATCTACACGCCGCTGGACCAGGGGTGCCTCGATGCCATGACCCGCCTCATGACCGAAGGTCAGCGCCGCTAGAATCGCCGCGATTCATCCGCTCGTGCCATGCTCGATGGCTGAAAGTCAGGATCGAGCGGAAGTGACCGCACATGAGACTCCCCCGTCCTCTGCTCTCGGCGCCCCTCGTCGTAACGCTGGCCGCGGTCGCCGCATGCACGGCGGCCAAGCCGGAACAGCCGCCGAAGACCGAACAGGCGGCGGAGAAGCCGAAGGAGGCGACGGAGCAACCGAAGGAGGCGACGGTCTCCGCCACCCCCGCTCGGCAGCCGTACACGATCTCGTTCGGTGGGGACGTGCACTTCGAGGGCGGGCTCCGCAACAGGCTCGCCGCGCCGCGCACGGCGCTCGGGCCGATCGCGCAGGTGCTGCGCGAGGCCGACCTCGCCATGGTCAACCTGGAGACGGCGATCACGACCGGCGGAACGCCCGCGCCCGGCAAGCAGTTCACGTTCAGGGCACCCGCCACGGCGTTCGCCGCGCTGAAGGCCGCCGGGGTGGACGTGGCGTCGATGGCCAACAACCACGGCATGGACTACATGGAGACCGGGCTCACCGACTCGCTGGCGGCGATCAAGCAGAGCAAGTTCCCGATCGTGGGCATCGGGGCGAACTCCACGCAGGCCTACAAACCGTTCAGGAAGACCGTCAACGGCAACCGGGTCTCCATCATCGGCGCCACGCAGGTGCTCGACGCCGAGTTCGTCCAGGCGTGGACGGCGACGCCCACCAAGGGCGGGCTCGCGTCGGCCAAGGACGAGCCGCGCCTGCTCCAGGCCGTACGGCAGGCTCGCAAGAACTCCGACACCGTCATCGTGCACCTGCACTGGGGCACCGAGCTGCAGAAGTGCCCCAACCCGGCGCAGCTCGCGCTCGGCCCGAAGCTGGTCAAGGCGGGCGCCGACGTGGTGGTCGGCGGGCACGCGCACATCCTGCTCGGCGCCGGGTACATCGGCAACGGGTACGTCAGCTATGGATTAGGCAACTTCGTCTTCTACAACTCCACGCCCGGCACCACCGGCACCACCGGCGTGCTGACGCTCACCATCAAGGGCCGCAAGGTGCTCAAAGACCAGTGGACCCCGGCCACGATCCAGGGGGGAGTACCGATCCCCATGACGGGCACGGCCAGGACACAGGCGGTGGCCGACTGGAAGGCCCTGCGATCATGTACGGGTCTGGCCGCCCGCCCTTGACGGCATCTATCATTGGACTCCACGTCCAATAGGAGGTCGCGATGCGCTGGGTCGAGTCCGATGACGTACGGCTGGCGGTCTTCGAGGAAGGCGATCCCGGCGACCCCACGATCCTGCTCGTGCACGGCTACCCGGACACGCACCGGGTCTGGGACGAGGTCGCCGAGCGGCTGCGCGACCGCTTCCACGTGGTCCGCTACGACGTACGCGGCGCGGGCTCCTCGACGGCCCCGCGCCACACCCGCGACTACGCCTTCGACCGGCTCGCGGCCGACCTGACGGCGGTGCTCGACGCGATCGGCAAGCCGCGGGTCCATCTCGTGGGGCACGACTGGGGCTCGCTGCAGGGCTGGGACGCCGTGACCCGGCCCGGCCTCCGCGACCGGGTGGCCTCCTTCACCAGCTTCGGCGGTCCGGGTCTCGCGCAGTGGCGCCACTTCATGAGGTACGGCCGGCGGCGCGACGTGCTGTCACAGAGGGCCAAGTCCTGGTACATCGGCGTTTTCCGGCTTCCGGTGCTGCCCGAGGTGGCTTGGAGCACGTTCATGCCGCGGGTGCTGGAACGGACGATGCGGCTGAACGAGGGCATCGAGCCCCGGCCGGGCCACCCGGCCGACACCCTGGTCAGTGACGCACGCAACGGCCTGCGGCTCTACCGCAGCAACATGACCGACCGGCCCGCCGGTGACCCGTCCGACCGATCCCGTGTCGACGACGCGGGCCGTGGTGACGGTCCGAACGTCGCCGTGCCCGTTCAGCTCATCGAGCCGACGCGGGACCCGTTCGTCACCCCGGCGTTGCTGGCCTCCCTCGGGCAGTGGGTCCCGAGGTTCTGGCACCGCAAGATCGCGGCCGGTCACTGGGCCCAGCGCAGCCACCCCGAGGTCATCGCCAGGATGATCGCCGAGTTCGCCACCCACACCGACGGCGGCACACCCACCAGAAGCCTGCGCGGAGCCCGCGTCGAGGAGGGTCAGAAGGCCTTCCACGGGCAACTGGTGGTGATCACCGGCGCCGGTAGCGGCATCGGGCGCGCCACCGCACGCGCCTTCGCGGCGCACGGGGCCGAGGTCGTCTGTGCGGACCTCGATCTCGAAGCGGCGGCGCGCACGGCCGACGGCATCGCCAAGGACCTCGGCGGTACGGCACACGCCGTACGGGTCGATGTCGCCGACACCACCCAGATGGAAGACTTCGCCAGAAATATCCGCGCTGAGTATGGAGTGCCGGACATTGTGGTGAACAATGCCGGGATCGCGGTCAGCGGGCCGTTCCTCGACCACTCGGTCGACGACTGGCGCCGGACCCTCGACGTCAACCTGTGGGGCGTCATCCACGGCTGCCGCCTGTTCGCCGCTCAGATGGTCGAGCGGGGAGAGGGCGGCCACATCGTCAACATCGCCTCGCTGGCCGCGTTCGTACCGTCGCGGCTGCTGCCCGCCTACTCCACCTCGAAGGCGGCCGTGAAGATGCTGAGCGAGTGCCTCAGAGCGGAAGTCGCCGCGCAGGGCATCGGGGTCACCGCGATATGCCCCGGTTTCGTGTCCACGCCGATCGCGCACAACGCCACGTACGTCGGGCCGGACATCAGGGAGACGGCCGAACAGCGGCTCGCCCGCCGCGGCTACCCGCCCGAGCGCGTCGCCGCCCACATCCTGCGGGCCGTACACCGTGACCAGGCCGTCGTGCCGGTCAACGCGGAAGGGAAGATCGGCTACGCGCTGTCGAGAATCTCGCCGGGGGTGCTGCGGCGGCTGGCGCGAGTGACCGGCGTCACAGGAATTCCGCCATTCGCCAGGTAACGATCGTGTACTTGGGGGGAAGATGGAGCTCGTGTCCTCCCCGATGATTGAAGACGGCTGCGCGGCGCCCCAATCGCTCCGGCGACGGCCGACGCAGCGCCGCAGTGCCCGCCGCGTCGAGCGGATGCTCGACGCGTGCGCCGAGCTACTCGACGAGATCGGCTACGAGGGTCTCTCCACCACCCGCATCGCCGAGCGAGCCGGCGTCGCCATCGGGTCGGTCTACCAGTTCTTTCCCGACAAGCGGGCCATCACGCAGGAGCTGACCCGGCGCAACGTCGAGCAGTTCGTCTCCCGGGTCGGCCGCAGGTTCCTCGAAGAGGACTACCGCGGCTGGTGGGAGGCGGTCGACGCGATCATCGACGAATTCGTCGACATGCATCGCAGCGTGCCCGGGTTCAGGAACCTTCGCTTCGGCGACGTGGTCGACCTCAACCTGCTCGACTCCGACTCCGACAACAACATGGTGATCGCCGGACGGCTGCGCGGGCTGCTGCTGAAGGAGTTCGGGCTGGCCGACAGCCAGGAGCTCGATCTGGCGGTGCTGGTCGCCGTCGAGGCGGGCGACGCGGTGCTGAAGCTGGCCTTCCGCCGGGATCCCGACGGGTCGCCGGAGATCATCGAGGCGGCCAAGCAGCTGATCCGCGGCTTCCTGTCCCGCCAGCTCAAGTCCTGGTCCCCGTGAGGCGCCCGGGTCACGCGCCGCCCCGGCTTCCAGTTGGCTTTGTGCTGGGCGTCTAGTCGGTTTCGCGTAGCTCCTTGAGGAGCTCTGGGAGCCAGGCGGGAGTCGAGCTGTGCTGGCGCTGTGGCTGGTCGGTCGATTCCGGGACGAGCGCGGCGGCGGGCGGCTGGTGCAGCTGGGTCCGCGACGGGTTGGCGCCCGGCACGCACGGTGCCGGGAACGTCACCGGCCGTGCGTCACGCGCCTCCCTCGCCATCCTGGTGTGCAGTCTGGCCTCCAGCGCGTGGAGGTTTCGCTCAGCCGATTCGATGGCCTCCAGACGGGCCGAAAAATAGCCAACCGCCCCGGGAATCACGGCCGACAGCACGATGACGCAGGCCAGCATGAAGGTCATCTGCTTGGACATGCCCATCGCGACTCCCTCCACTAGCGGACGAGCGCGACGGTTATATCCCCTCCGACCAGCACAGACACGCTGACTGTAGTCATACTTTAACGCTACGTTGCCGAACTCGTGCGAGATCCGCGATGTGCATTGACCGGGCAAAACCGCAAGCGGCTCGGTAGTCTCGCGGTGTGGCGCATGTGACCCGTGAGCACCTTGATCGCCTGCTAGAGCAGGCACTGCTGGCCGACGACCACGGTTCGCTGGCCAAGCGGCTGTACGACGTCGCGCTCGGCTATTCGTCGGGCGACGTTTCCAGGGCATCCATCCTGGTCCTGGCCGCCGAGGAATGGCGAGCGGCGGGACAACCCGCGCGTGCGATGGAGTGCTTCCAGCGTGCGATGGAAGACGGTGGCGAGTCGAGCATCGACCCGCGAGCCGGCATAGCCGACACGCTCTTCGAGCTCGACAGACCGGACGAGGCAAGGGAGGTCATCGAGACCATCCGCGCGGAAGGCCGTGTCACCACGGCGACCGCTCACACGATCGCCGAGACCCTGGTGGCCTACGGTGACCTGAAGGCGGGGCACGAGTGGGCGACCCAGGCGGTGCTGGCCTGCGACGAGAACGACCCCGAGCAAGTGGCCCTACTACGCACCCGCTACCGCATCAGGGTGGACCTCGGCCTGCCGGAGGACGACCTGGACGCCCTGGTGTCCTGACGAGGGATGCCGAGGGTAGATGACGCGACCCGCCCCCCATGGGAGGGCGGCGCGGTTTGTCCCGATGGGCGGGTGGCGTGATCCGTGGGTGGGTAACGCGATCCGTCCCCTCGGGTGTGGTGCGGTCTGTTCCCTCGGGTGGGTGGCGCGAGCCGTTCCGTGGGTGAATGGTGCGCGCTGTCCCGCTGGGCGGGGGCGCGCTGGGCGTCATTTCAGGGGCAGTCTCTGGATCAGGCCGTTGACGCCGTCGATGGCGGGGGCGTGCTCGGGCACCTCCGGCAGTACGGAGGCGACGGTATCGCGCTCCACCTGATCGACGGGCTGGAGCGGGTCGACGGGAGACTCGGCCACGGTGCCCACGATGCGTGAGCCGGCCGCGGTCGCGTCGTCGGGCATGTCCACGGGCAGCTTGCCGGCGCGTGGCAGGCGCCGCGGCGTGGGGAGGTCGGGCGCCTCCGCCAGCCTCGACACGTCTGCCAGGCCCGCCGTGCCGGGGATGCCGCCGGGGAGCGTCGAGGCGCCCGCGGTGGCGGCCATCCCGCCCTGGTCGGCGATGTTCATCACCGAATGGCCCGTCGCCAGACCGGCCACGCCGAGCCGGTCGGCCAGTCGCGCCGCGGCCATGGACAGGCGGTCGGACGGGTCGCCGGCCGGCTGGACCAGCTTGCTTCGGGCGGCTGCCGGGCCCGCCGCCATCCAGCTCACTGCCACGGTCAGCGTGGCCACCGCGAGGATGCCGCGGAACTTCCGAGATGACACTGCACGTCCTCCTGCTTCGGCTTTCGGTGATGCGACGAAAGCCGAAGCTAGTCACGACCGGGTCCACCGCGTGTCGGCTTGCCGGAAGGGTGGCGCAACCCTTGACGACGGAGGGCCGCCGTTGACCGTGCCGTGAAACGCCGACGCCCGGAAACCAGCCGGTTTCCGGGCGTCGCGAGCGCGGGGTCAGCCGCGGGCGATGGTGAGCTCGTCGTCGCCGAGGTCCACCAGGACGCGGTCGCCGTCCACGACCTCACCCGACAGCACGGCCTTGGCCAGCTTGTCGCCGATCGCCGACTGCACCAGGCGGCGCAGCGGGCGTGCCCCGTACATCGGGTCGTAGCCGGTGAGCGCCAGCCATTCGCGGGCCGCGTCGGTGACCTCCAGCCTCAGCCGGCGGTCGGCCAGTCGCTGGGCCAAACGGTCGACCTGGAGGTCGACGATGCGCGTCAGCTCTTCCGAGCCGAGCGCCTCGAAGAGGATCACGTCGTCGAGCCGGTTGAGGAACTCCGGTTTGAACGCGTTGCGCACCGAGCCCATGACGGCCTCGCGCTTGGCGCCGTTCGCCAGTTTGGGGTCGACCAGGAACTGCGAGCCGATGTTGGAGGTGAGGATCAGGATCGTGTTGCGGAAGTCGACGGTACGGCCCTGGCCGTCGGTCAGCCGGCCGTCGTCGAGCACCTGCAGCAGGATGTCGAAGACCTCGGGGTGGGCCTTCTCCACCTCGTCGAGCAGCACGACCGTGTAGGGCCGCCGCCTGACGGCCTCGGTGAGCTGGCCGCCCTCCTCGTAGCCGATGTAGCCGGGAGGCGCGCCGACGAGCCGGGCGACGCTGTGCTTCTCGGAGTATTCGCTCATGTCGATGCGGGCCATCGCCCGCTCGTCGTCGAACAGGAACTCCGCCAGCGCCTTGGCCAGCTCGGTCTTGCCGACACCCGTCGGGCCGAGGAACAGGAACGAGCCCGTGGGCCTGTCGGGATCGGAGATCCCGGCCCGGCTCCGCCGTACGGCGTCGGAGACGGCCTGTACGGCCTGCTGCTGCCCGATGAGGCGCCGCCCCAGCTCATCTTCCATCCGCAGCAGTTTGGCCGTCTCAGCCTCCAGCAGGCGGCCCGCCGGGATGCCCGTCCAGGACGAGATGACCTCGGCGATGTCGTCGGGGCCGACCTCCTCCTTGACCATGGCGTTGTCGGGGGTGGCGGCCTCGGAGGCGGCCCGCAGGGCCTGCTCCAGGCGCGGCACCTCGGCGTACATGAGCCGGGACGCGGCCTCGAAGTCGCCGTCGCGCTGCGCCCGCTCGGCGCTGCTCCTGGCCTCGTCGAGCTGCTTCTTGAGCTCGCCGACCTTGTTCAGGCCGGCCTTCTCGGTCTCCCAGCGGCCGACGAGGGCGTTGAGCTCCTCCTGGCGGTCGGCCAGCTCCTTGCGGAGGCGTTCGAGCCGCTGGATGGAGGCCTCGTCGGTCTCCTTGGAAAGGGCCAGCTCCTCCATCTTCATCCGGTCGACGTTGCGCTGGAGCTGGTCGATCTCGACGGGCCGCGAGTCGATCTCCATGCGCAGCCGGGAGGCGGACTCGTCGACCAGGTCGATCGCCTTGTCGGGGAGGAAGCGGTTGGTGATGTAGCGGTCGGAGAGCGCGGCGGCGGCGACCAGCGCGCTGTCGGCGATCTGGACCTTGTGGTGGGCCTCGTAGCGGCCCTTGAGCCCGCGCAGGATCGCGATCGTGTCCTCGACCGTGGGCTCGCCGACGTAGACCTGCTGGAAGCGGCGCTCCAGCGCGGGGTCCTTCTCGATGCGCTCGCGGTACTCGTCGAGGGTCGTGGCGCCGATCATGCGGAGCTCGCCGCGGGCCAGCATGGGCTTGAGCATGTTGCCCGCGTCCATCGCGCCCTCGGCGGCGCCCGCCCCGACGACCGTGTGCAGCTCGTCGATGAACGTGACGATCTGCCCGTCGCTCTCCTTGATCTCGGAGAGCACGGCCTTGAGCCGCTCCTCGAACTCGCCGCGGTACTTGGCGCCCGCGACCATCGCGCCCAGGTCGAGCGAGATGAGCCGCTTGTTGCGCAGCGACTCGGGCACGTCGCCGGCCACGATGCGCTGGGCCAGGCCCTCGACGACGGCCGTCTTGCCGACGCCGGGCTCGCCGATCAACACCGGGTTGTTCTTGGTGCGCCGGGACAGGACCTGCACGACCCGGCGGATCTCGGAGTCGCGGCCGATGACCGGGTCGAGCTTGCCGCTGCGGGCTCGCTCGGTCAGATCGACGCCGTACTTCTCCAGCGCCTGGTAGGTGTCCTCGGGCGTCTCACTGGTGACGCGGGCGTGGCCGCGTACCTTCTCGAAGGCGTCGAGCAGTGCCTGCGGGGTCGCCCCCTGGGACTTCAGCAGCTCGGCGCTCTGGCCGCCGTCGGTGGCCAGGCCGACGAGCAGGTGCTCGGTGGAGACGTACTCGTCTTCGAGCCGCTTGGCCCGCTGCGCGGCGGTGTTGATCACGGTCAGCAGCTGGCGGGAGCTCGACGGCGCGCTCACGGTGGAGCCCTGTGCCTTCGGCAGCGCGGCGAGCTGCTCCTCGACCTTGGCGCGCAGCGTCTTCCAGTCGGCGCCGACGGCTTCGAGCAGCGGGATGGCGGTGCCGCCCGTCTGGGCGAGCAGTGTGGTCAGCAGGTGCGCGGGCGCGATCTCCGGATTGCCCTCCGCGGCGGCACGCCGCATGGCCCCCGAGAGAGCCTCCTGGCTCTTCTGGGTGAGCTTGTAGTCCATGTGTTCTAGGCCCCCGGTGGCAGCTCGTAGCGGATCAGCGCCCTGACCATCTGCATCTCGGCGCGGAGGCGGTGAACCTCCTCACGCAGCCGCAGAGCCTCGTTCTCGAGCTCGAGAATCCGCTTGATGCCCGCGAGGTTGATGCCCTCCTCCTGGGAGAGCCGCTGGACCTCGCGGAGCTGGATGATGTCGCGGGTGGAGTAGAGGCGGCCGCGCCCCGCCGTACGGCCTGGACAGACCAGTCCGAGCCGGTCGTACTGCCGCAGCGTCTGCGGGTGGAGACCCGACAGTTGCGCGGCAACCGAGATCACATAGACCGGTGTTTCGTCTGACAGGTCGAAATAGTTGGCGTCCATCGGCTACTCGCTTCTGGCTCTCTGTATGAGATCAGCCCGCGGGTCCTCACCCGCGGTCGCGGTGTTGAACTCCGTGAGGAGTTCGCGGGACTTGTCGTCCAGCGTCTTGGGGACGACCACCTCGACGGTGGCGAGCAGGTCGCCCTTGGTGCCGTCCTTGCGGGCGACGCCCCTGCCGCGAACCCGGAACGTGCGCCCGTTGGGGGTGCCCGTCGGGATGCGCAGCGTGACCGGCAGGCCCTTGAGTATCGGCACCTTGATCTCGGCGCCGAGCGCGGCCTCGGAGAACGTCACCGGCACGGTGATCGTCAGGTTTTCGCCCGTCCTGCCGAACACGGCATGCGGCTTGACGTGCGCGAGGATGTAGAGGTCGCCGGCCGGGCCGCCGTTCTCGCCCGGGGCGCCCTTGGCCTTGAGCTTGACCCGCTGGCCGTCGGCCACCCCCGCGGGGATGCGCGCCTGGATGTTGCGGGTGCTCTTGGCCCGGCCGCTGCCCTCGCACACGGGGCAGGGGTCGTCCACGAGCAGGCCACGGCCCTTGCAGTCGCGGCAGGGCTCGGAGAAGGCGAAGTTGCCCAGGTTGCGGCTGGCCGCGCCGGTGCCCTCACAGGTCGGGCAGACCCGCGGGGTGGTGCCGGCCTTGGCCCCGGTGCCGCTGCACGCCGTGCAGGCGGCCGAGCTGGTCAGCCGGAGCGACACCGTGGAGCCTTCGACCGCTTCGGTGAACGTGAGCGTGACCTCGGACTCGATGTCCTGCCCACGCCGCGGCCTGGTGGTGCTGGTCGTACGGGCCGAGCCGCCGCCGCGGTTGAACAGCCCGCCGAACAGGTCGCCGAGCCGCTCACCCGCACCATGGCCCTGCTGCTGTTGCTGGCTGGCGGTGCCGCCGAACAGGTCGCCGAAGTCGAACGGGAAGCCGCCACTACCGGGACGCTGGCCGCCCACCCCCGACCCGAACAGCGTGCGCGCCTCGTCGTACTCCTTGCGGCGCTTGCTGTCGGACAGGACGTCGTTGGCCTCGGAGACCTCCTTGAACTTTTTCTCCTTGGCCACGTCGCCCTGATTGGTGTCGGGGTGGTATTGCCGGGCCAGCTTGCGGTAGGCCTTCTTGATGTCTTCAGGGGTGGCTGACTTGGGCACACCAAGGACGGCGTAGTAGTCCTTCTCCAGGTAGTCCTTGGTGCTCATCTATCGCCCTTCGTTCTTCTTCGTCAGTTGTCGTCGTCGGACGCCGGAGGGGCGTCTTCTGGCTCCGCCACGGCCACCCGCGCCGGGCGGAGCACCCGGTCACCCATCCGGTAACCGGGCTGTAGCACCTCGACCGCGGTCGGCTCGGTGACGTCCGGCGAGTAGCTGTGCATCAGCGCCTCGTGAACGGTCGGGTCGAACGGGTCGCCCTTCTGCCCGAAGGAGTTGAGGCCGAGCTTGGTGACCGCCGCTTCCAGTGACTCTGCCACCTTCGCGAAGCCACCGGTGAGCTCGCCGTGATCGCGTGCCCGGCCGATGTCGTCGAGCACGGGCAGGAGCTCCTGGAGGGCGCTCGCGACGGCCTGCTCGCGAACCACGACCCGGTCACGCTCGACCCGCCTGCGGTAGTTGGTGTACTCCGCCTGGAGGCGCTGCAGGTCGGACGTCCGCTCGGAGAGCTGCGCCAGCACGTCCCCGTCCTTCGCCGACACCTCGGTGGGGGCGGGGGGAACGGGGATCTCCTGGTCTTGCGGACGTTCGCGCACCTGGCCCGTCTCCGGGTCGATCTTACGGTTGTCGCGGATCACCGGCTCGTCGTGCCCGTTGTCACGCGTCGGCATCACTTGTCCTTCTTCGGCTGGTCTTCATCGACGATCTCGGCCTCGACCACGTCCTCGTCGGCCTTCTGCTGCTCACCGGCCGCGGCGTCCTGCGGAGCGCCCTCCTCGCCGGCCTGCTGGCCCTGGCTCTGCGCGTAGATCGCCGAGCCCATCTTCTGGCTGACGGTCGCGAGCTTCTCGGCCGAGTTGCGGATGACGTCGGTGTCGGTGCCCTCAAGAGCCTTCTTCAGCTCGGCGAGCGCGTCGTTGACCTCGGTCTTGATCTCGCCGGGGACCTTGTCGTCGTTCTCGCGGACGAACTTCTCCGTCTGGTAGGCGAGCCCGTCCGCGTTGTTGCGGACCTCGGCCTCCTCGCGGCGCTTCTTGTCCTCCTCGGCGTACGACTCGGCCTCGCGCATCATCCGCGCGATGTCGTCCTTCGGCAGCGCGGAGCCGCCGGTGATCGTCATCGTCTGCTCCTTGCCCGTGCCCAGGTCCTTGGCGGAGACGTTGACGATGCCGTTGGCGTCGATGTCGAAGGTGACCTCGATCTGCGGGATGCCGCGCGGCGCCGGGGCGATGCCGGTCAGCTCGAACGTGGCCAGCTTCTTGTTGTACGAAGCGATCTCGCGCTCGCCCTGGTAGACCTGGATCTGCACCGACGGCTGGTTGTCCTCGGCCGTGGTGAAGACCTCGGAGCGCTTGGTCGGGATCGTCGTGTTGCGCTCGATGATCTTGGTGAAGATTCCACCCTTGGTCTCGATGCCCAGCGACAGCGGGGTCACGTCGAGCAGCAGGACGTCCTTGACCTCACCCTTGAGCACGCCGGCCTGCAGGGCGGCGCCGATGGCGACGACCTCGTCCGGGTTGACGCCCTTGTTGGGCTCCTTGCCGCCGGTCAGCTCCTTGACGAGCTCGGAGACGGCGGGCATGCGGGTCGAGCCGCCGACGAGCACCACGTGGGCGATGTCGGAGACCTTGATGCCGGCGTCCTTGATGACCTGGTTGAACGGGCCCTTGGTCCGCTCGAGCAGGTCGGCGGTCAGCCGCTGGAACTCGGCCCTGGTCAGCTTCTCGTCGAGGTGCAGCGGGCCCTCGGACGAAGCGGTGATGTAGGGCAGGTTGATGTTGGTCTCGGCCTGGCTGGACAGCTCGATCTTGGCCTTCTCCGCCGCCTCACGCAGGCGCTGGAGGGCCATCTTGTCCTTGGACAGGTCGACGCCGTGAGCGTTCTTGAACCGGTTGGCCAGCTCGTCGACGACCCGCTGGTCCCAGTCGTCACCACCGAGGTGGTTGTCGCCGGAGGTCGCCTTGACCTCGACGAAGCCGTGGCCGTCCTCCTGGCCGACGTCGAGCAGGGACACGTCGAAGGTGCCGCCGCCGAGGTCGAAGACCAGGATCGTCTGGTCCTGCTCCTTGTCGAGCCCGTACGCGAGCGCCGCCGCGGTGGGCTCGTTGATGATGCGGAGCACGTTGAGGCCCGCGACCGTGCCGGCCTCCTTGGTGGCCTGGCGCTGCGCGTCGTTGAAGTAGGCCGGGACGGTGACCACCGCGTCGGTGATCTTCTCGCCCAGGTAGGCCTCGGCGTCCTGCTTCAGCTTCTGCAGCACGAAGGCGCTGATCTGCTGGGGGGAGAACTTCTTGCCGTCGATCTCCTGGGACCAGTTGGTGCCCATCTCGCGCTTGACGGAGCGGATGGTCCGGTCCACGTTGGTGACGGCCTGTCGCTTGGCGACCTCGCCGACCAGGACTTCGCCGTTCTTCGCGAAGGCGACCACGGACGGCGTGGTCCGCGAGCCCTGCGCGTTGGCGATGACGGTGGGCTCACCGCCCTCGAGGATCGAGACGACGGAGTTGGTCGTCCCAAGGTCGATACCTACCGCACGTGCCATGAGTACGTCCCTGTAGTTAAAGTTGAGTCGGTCAGACTCAACGTACGAATGCCGGGGGTGTTTGTCAAACAGCTTGAGCCTACTCGACTCAACCCCGCCCCGAGCACCCGCATTCCCCCCTGAAAAGCGAGACCCCCGGCACAACAGGGGTCGTGTGCCGGAGGTCTCATCGGGGGGTTCAGGACTTGGCGCCGTCCACGACCTTGCGCTTGCCGAGGGGCGACTTGAGCTTGACCGTCGTCGTCTTCTCCACCGCGATCATGATGCAGGCGACGTCCTTGGCCTTCGGGGCGGTGCCCTCATAGAGGGTGACCGTGACGCGCTTGCCCGTCTCCTTGACCTTGACCCGGTCCAGGACGCTGCACGGGGCCACGCCCGACCACCAGGTCAGCTTGAGCTTGCGGCCGTGGGACGTCGGCTGCGCCTTGGTCCAGCGGATCTTGTGCGTGTTGATCGTGTCGCCGGTGGGCTTGACCGGTTGCGGGGACTTCGTGGGAGTCGTCTCGGCGGGACCGCTCGCCACGGGGTCAGTGGTGACCGGCGCCTGGGGGGCGGAAGCGGGGGCCTGCTTGGCAGGCGCCGGGGCCCCGCAACTCGTCGCGAGCACCAGACATCCGGCCAGAAGAGTCGCTGTCATTGTGCGCATACTCCTTGGACGAATGGGACGCCTCGGAGGTTCAGTCGCCGTGATCCGGCGGAATGCGCGCCGGTGAAGTTAGGGTTGAACACGTGCTGCGTCAGGCCCTGTTGGCCGTCTCCAGGAGCGACCTCGCCGAGCGGGTCATCACCACATCGCCGCTGACCAGGGACGTGGTCAGGCGCTACGTCGCCGACGACGTCGGCGCGGTCATCGCCCGGCTGACCCGCGACGGGCTGCTCGTCACCATCGACCACCTGGGCGAGGACGTCACCGACCGGGCGCAGGCCGAACGCTCCGTCCACGACTACCTCGCGCTGCTCGGCCGGCTGCCCCGCGACGCCGACGTGTCGATCAAGCTGACCGCGCTGGGGCTGCGGCTCTCCGAACAGCTCGCGCTCGACAACGCGGCCAGCATCTGCGAGGCCGCCGCGGCCAAGGGAGTGACGATCACCCTCGACGCCGAGGAGCACGACACGATCCCCGGGCTCCACTCCGTGCACGCCACGCTGCGCAAGGAGCATCCCGACGTGGGCGTCGTGGTGCAGGCGTACCTGCCGGACGCCCACGAGCGCTGCGAGAAGCTCGAGGGGGCCAGGGTGCGGCTGTGCAAGGGCGCCTACACCGCGCCCGGCGCCTTTACTGCCCCGGCCGACATCGACCGCTCGTTCGTGCGCTGCCTCAAGGTGCTGATGAACGGCACCGGCTATCCCATGGTCGCCACGCACGACCCCCGGCTGGTGGAGATCGCTTCGGCGCTGGCCGTACTGACCGGGCGGGACGCGACGGGCTTCGAGCATCAGATGCTGTACGGCGTGCGGCCCGCCGAGCAGGCCCGCCTGGCCGGGCTCGGCGCCCAGGTGCGCGTCTACGTGCCTTACGGCATCGACTGGTACGCCTACCTCATGCGCCGCCTCGCCGAGCGCCCGCGCAACCTGGCCTTCTTCGCCCGGTCGCTGGTGAGCAGGCACTAGCTAGGTAGGCTAACCGGCGTGATTGCGATTCTGGGCACGGGCAAGATGGGCGAAGCCCTCCTGTCCGGCCTACTTCGGGCAGGGTTCGATTCGGGCGACATCATGGCGACGGCCCGCAGACCGGAGCGAGCGCAGGCGCTGCGTGAGGCCTACGGCGTACGGACCGTCACCAACGCCGAGGCCGCCAAGGCGGCCGAGACGCTCATCCTGGCGGTCAAGCCACAGGACATGGCGACTCTGCTGGCCGAGATCGGCCCATACGTCCCCGCCGACCGCCTGGTGATCACCGCCGCCGCCGGCATCACCACCGCCTTCGTCGAGCAGCGGCTCGGTGTCGAGGTGCCGGTGGTCAGGGTGATGTCCAACACGCCGATCCGCTTCGACGAGGCGATGAGCGTGATCTCGGCGGGCGCCCACGCGGGCGAGGAGCACCTCAAGCACGCCGAGGACCTGCTCAAGCCGGTCGGCAAGGTGCTGCGCATGCCCGAGTCGCAGCAGGACGCGGCCACCGCCCTGTCGGGCAGCGGGCCCGCCTACTTCTTCTACCTGGTCGAGGCCATGGTCGACGCGGGGATCCTGCTCGGCATGCCCAGGGCCGCGGCGCTCGACATGGTCACCCAGTCGATCGTGGGCGCCGCCGTGATGCTCCGCGACTCGGGCGAGCATCCGGTGATCCTGCGCGAGGCGGTCACCTCTCCCGGCGGCACCACGATCGCGGCGATCGCCGAGCTCGAACGGCACAGCGTCCGCGCCGCCTTCCTGGCCGCCATCGAGGCCGCCCGCGACCGAAGCCGCGAGCTCGCCTCTGGCTGAGCCTGGGAGGCCCAGAGTCACCCGGACCGCCCTGCTCCTACGATGGGTCGGGTGACGATCCGTCGCGGCATCCCCCCGCTGCTCGTCCTGCTCGCGCTGACCGGCTGCTCGACCGAGGAGCCGGCCGCCGTACAACTGGCCGACGTCAAGCGCGCCCCGGTCACCGAGGTCGTCGAGGCGCCCGCCACGATCGGCGCCCGCGCCACGGCCACCCTCCGCTCACCCGCCCAGGGCACGATCGCCAAGCTCTACGTACGCGAGGGCGACCACGTGCGCAAGGGCCAGATCGTGGCCGAGATTCGCTCACCACAGGCCCAGGACCAGCTCAAACAGGCCCGGCAGGCGTCGAAGTCGGCCTCGCCCGCCACCCCTAGCCTGGGCCGCCCGAACGTCCGGCTCGCCTCCTTCGACACCGGCGCGTTCGACCGCGAGGTGGCCAGGCACTTCGCCAGGGCGCGCAGGGAGGCCAAGAAGATCGACGACGCCCAGGCCCGCAGGCAGTTGCTCAGCGCCATCGGCCTGGCCGAGGCCCAGCACAAGGCGCAGACCAGGGCCCTGAAGTCGATCACCGCCCAGCTCAACCGGTCGATCAACAGCGTGCTGGCCGGGGTCACCAGCGGGTTCGGCGGGTTGACGTCGTCCATGGCGTCGTTGCGGGCGGCCTCCAAGTCCCAGGCGAAGGCCGCGGTCAAGGCGGCGGAGAGCACGGTGAAGTCGCTCACCGTCAAGGCGCCGTTCGGCGGGGTGGTCACGCTCGGCCGGCCCACCGGCGGCGGCGCCGCGAGCAGCCTGAACGGCCTGCTCAGCCAGTTGCCCACCGGCGGCCAGCAGTTGCCCGCCGACACCTCGGGCGGCTCCGCGAGCGGCGGCACGCCGGTGGCCGTGGGCGTCCCCGTGTCGGCGGGCGACCCGATCGTCACGGTCACGGACGTCTCCGAGCTCACTCTCTCCGCCGACATCGACGAGACCGACGTGCTGCTGGTCAAGAGGGGCACGGAGGCGACGGTCGAGCTCGACGCGGTCCCCGGCGCGGGCTACACGGCGCGGGTGACGGGCGTCGGCGTGACGCCGATGGCGGGCACGACGGGCGGCGTCAGCTACCCGGTGCAGCTCACGCTCGGTGCGGGCACATTCGACGACGGCGCGAAGGCGCCTACTCCAAAACCGGGTATGAGCGCCGTGACGCGGCTGACGGTCCGAGAGTCGCCGGCCGCCATCGCGGCCCCGGCCTCGGCGATCGTCTCCAGCGGGCGCGAGAGCGTGGTCTGGGTGGTCAGGAACGGTACGGCGGAGCGCCGCGTGGTCAAGCTCGGCGCACAGGGAGAGGCGGTGGTCGAAGTGCTGAACGGACTGTCGGTGGGTGACCGGATCGTGGTCAAGGGCGCGGACTCGGTACGGCAAGGCCAGCGACTGCCATGACGACCCCCGTCTTAGAAGCAGCCGCTCTGGAAGCCGTCGACCTCACCAGGCGCTACCAGCTCGACGGCGTCGCCGTGGAGGCGTTGCGCGGTGTGTCGCTCCGCATCGGCCGCGGCGAGTTCGTGGCCATCATCGGGCCGTCCGGGTCCGGCAAGTCCACGCTGATGCACCTGCTCGGCTGCCTCGACCGGCCTACTTCCGGGCGGCTCCGGGTGAACGGGGTGGAGATGTCGCGGCTGTCCGACACCGAGCTGGCCGAGCTGCGCAACAAGACCATCGGGTTCGTGTTCCAGTCGTTCCACCTGCTGGCCAGGACCACGGCGCTGGAGAACGTGGCGCTGCCGCTGGTCTACCGGGGGGTCGGCAAGGCCGAGCGCCGGTCCAGGGCGCGGGCGGCGCTGGAGTCGGTGGGGCTCGGGCATCGGATGGAGCACCGGCCCTCGCAGATGTCCGGCGGTGAGCAGCAGCGCGTGGCGATCGCCAGGGCGCTGGTCGGCGAGCCCAAGGTGCTGCTGGCCGACGAGCCGACGGGCAACCTCGACACCCGCAACGGCGCCGAGGTCATGGCCATGCTCGACCGGCTCAACAGCGACAGCGGGGTGGCCGTGGTGCTGGTCACGCACGAACCGGAAGTCGCGGGGCACGCCCGGCGGCAGATCCACGTACGCGATGGGCTGATCGAGCTCGACACCGCGGACCGTGACCCAGAAGGCGGTGGCGGCGAGGAGTGAGGGGGCGCGAGGCGTTCGGGATGGCGCTGGAGGCGCTGCGGGTCAACCGGCTGCGCAGCGTGCTGACCATGCTCGGCGTCATCATCGGCGTGCTCGCCGTGGTGATCCTGGTGGCCGTCGGCACCGGTGCGAAGGACGCGGTGGAGAAGGAGATCTCCGGCCTCGGCACGAACATCATCCTGGTCGTCCCGGGCCGGCTCAGCGTGGGCGCGGCGCCGACCCAGAGCAAGCTCAACCTGGCCGACGTCGCGTACGTGCGTCGCGTGGTCGGCGACCCGGCCAAGGTGACGGTCTCGCTGCAGTCGGGGGAGACTGTGCGGGTCGGCGGGACCGAGGCGTTCGTCACGATCGTCGGCACCGACCAGAACCTCACCAACATCTTCGAGCGCCCGCTCGACAAGGGCCGTCACCTGAGCGAGACCGACGTCGACACCCGGCGCCGGGTCGCGGTGCTCGGCTCCGAGGTGGCCGACAAGCTGTTCGGCGACCTCGATCCGATCGGGCGGCAGCTCACCGTCTCCGGGGTGCGGTTCCGGGTCGTCGGCGTCTACGCCAAGATCGGCCAGACCTTCGGGGTGTCTCGCGACCAGGAGGTGCACATCCCGGTGACGACGGCCCAGCGGCTGCTCGGCATCGCCAGGGTCAACGGCATCGCGGTGGGCGCCTCGGGGCCCGACGAGATCGAGCCGCTCCAGGAGCGGGTCGTGGCGGCGCTGACGGACCGGTATCCGGGCGAGAAGTTCTCGGCCGTCACGCAGACCCAGCTGCTCGGCACGATCGGCAGCGTGCTCGGCATGCTCACCGGCGTGCTGGCCGCGATCGCCGGCATCTCGCTGCTGGTGGGCGGCGTGGGCGTGTCGAACATCATGCTGGTCAGCGTCCGGGAACGGACCCGCGAGATCGGGCTGCGCAAGGCGCTCGGGGCCAGGCAGCGGGACGTGCTGGCCCAGTTCCTGATCGAGGCGGTGCTGCTGACGACGATCGGCGGTGTCATCGGGATCCTGCTCGGCGTGGGCGGCGCGTTCGCCATCCAGGCGCTCACGCCGGTGCCCGCCTCGGTCACCTGGTGGTCGGTCGCGCTCGCGTTCGGGGTGTCGGCGGCGGTGGGCGTGTTCTTCGGCGTCGCCCCCGCGCGGAGGGCGGGCCGGTTGGACCCGGTCATCGCCCTCCGTGCCGAGTGATCGCGGTCCGCGTCGGATGCCCGCCCTCCGTGCCGAGTGATCGCGGTGCGGGTCGGGTGCTCGCCCTCCCCGCCGAGTGATCACGCGTCGCGCCGCCGCATCAGCACGGCGCCCGCGAGCACGGCGACGGCCACCCAGACGAGGTAGACCGCGAACCCGCTCCACGGGCCCAGAGAGCCGTTGCTCTGGCCGGACACGACCAGCAGGCCGGCGTTCGTGGTGAAGTATTCGGCCACGGTCCTGCCCCAGTCACCTGGGAGCTGGTTCGCGAATACGGGCAGCACCATGATCAGCGCGATGGCCGACACGATCGCGCCCGGCGTGTGTCTGACCAGCGTGCCCAGTCCCAGCCCGAACAGCCCGCACGCGGTCAGGTAGAGACCGGACCCGAGCGTGGACCGCACTACCTCGCCCAGTTCGATCGACGGCGGCTGGAAGATCGCCACGCCGACGCCGATCGCCCCGGCCGACGCGACCACGCAGACGACCAGCGAGATCGCGACGAACACCACGATCTTGCCGGTCAGCAGGCGCATGCGCTTGGGCACGGCCATGAGCGAGGTGCGGATGCCCCCGGTGCGGTATTCGCTGGAGATCACCAGAACGCCCAGGGTGGCCATGGACAGCGCGGCGATCATCGTGCCGGTCAGGCTCATCCCGATCGCCTGATCGCCCGGGACCGGCCCGGTGGCCGTGCTCTTGGCCGCGGCGCTGATGAGGGCGGAGAAGCCCAGCATCAGCCCGGCGGTGACGGCCAGCGTCCACACGGTGGACCGGACTGATCGGATCTTGGTCCACTCGGACCTGAGGATGTCCATCATGACGAGTACTCCAGGCTGTCCTTGGTGAGCTCCATGTAGGCCGCTTCGAGCGAGGGCTGGACGAGCGTCAGCTCCTCCAGCGGCAACCCGGCCCGCGCGGTGATCGTGCCGATCTCCAGCGGCGTCACCCCGGTCACCCGCAGGTGGTCGCCGTGCGGCACGCCGACCCTGATCAGCTCGGCCACCTCGGCCAGCCGCGGCGAGCGCACCCGTACGTACGCCTGGGAGCTGCGCCCGATGAACTCCGACACGCTCGTGTCGGCGATCAGCGCGCCCTTGCCGATCACCACCAGATGGTCGGCCGTCTGCGCCATCTCGCTCATCAGATGGCTGGACACGAACACCGTGCGCCCCTCGGCCGCCAGCTTCCGCATGAAGGTGCGGATCCACAGGATGCCGTCCGGGTCCAGCCCGTTGACGGGCTCGTCGAAGATCAGGATCTCCGGGTCGCCGAGCAGCGCGGCGGCGATGCCGAGCCGCTGCGACATGCCGAGCGAGAACCCGCCGACCCGCCGCTTGGCCACCTTGACCAGGCCGACCACCTCCAGCACCTCCTCGACCCTGCCCGCCGGGATGCCGTTGGTCTGCGCGATGGCCAGCAGATGGTTGCGGGCGCTGCGCCCGCCGTGCACGGCCTTGGCGTCCAGCAGCGCGCCGACCTTCCGCAGCGGATGCCGCAGTTCGGTGTACGGCTTGCCGGCCACGAGGACCGAGCCGCCCGACGGGTGGTCCAGGCCGAGGATCATGCGCATCGTGGTCGACTTGCCCGCGCCGTTGGGACCCAGGAATCCGGTCACCTGACCGGGTTCGACGTCGAAGGACAGGTCCGCGACGGCCACGGTGTCGCCGTAGCGTTTGGTCAGATTCGTTGCCCGAATTGCGGTCATGACTCCAGCGTGGCTGTGGTCCGCCCAAGTTTCTTCCTGCTGGGGAACCGTTCGCGCGGGCGGCCTCTGGGACCCTGCTCCTACTCTCCAGGGGTGATCAGCGCCGCCTCGTAGGCCACGATCACCGCCTGCGCCCGGTCCCGGGCGCCGATCTTGGCGAACAGGCTCGTCACGTGGTTCTTGACGGTCGAGGGGGAGACGTCCAGCTCCTCGGCGATCTCCGCGTTGGACCTGCCGCGGGCGATCAGGACGAGCGTCTCGCGCTCGCGCTCGGTCAGCCCGCCCAGCCGCGTGGGAACCGGCCTGCTTCGCGGTCGTGACGCCCGTACGAACGTGCCGATCAGCCGGGTCAGCAGCCGCGGCGCCACGGCGGACTCGCCGCGGTGCACCACGCGGACGCCCTCGACCAGTTCCTCGGGCGAGACGTCCTTGGGCAGGAAGCCGGCGGCGCCCGCCCGCAGGGCCGCGACCACGTTCTCGTCAAGGTCGAACGTGCTCAGCGCGAGCACCCGCACGTCGGGCAGCTCACCGGTGATCTGCTCGGTCGCGCGTACCCCGTCCAGGCCGGGCATGTGCAGGTCCATGAGCACCACGTCGGGGCGCAGCCGCCTGCTCAGCACGACCGCCTCCGCGCCGTCGGCCGCCTGGCCCACCACGCGCATGTCCGGCTGGGCGTCGAGCATGAGCTGGAAGCCCTTGCGCACCAGCGCGTGGTCGTCGGCCAGGAGTACGGCGATCATGTTCTCTCCAGGGGGATCCGGGCGTGCACGACGAACCCGCCCTCCAGGCGGGGACCCGTGCGCAGCAGGCCGCCGCACAGTGCCACGCGCTCCGCCATCCCGTCCAGCCCGAACCCCGGCGCGGGAGCCGTCCGGCCGCCCGGCGTGGGCAGGCCGTCGTCGATGACCTCCACCTCGACCGCCTCGCTCTCGTACGCCAGGCGGATGCTCGCCCGAGCCCCCGTGGCGTGCTTGCGGGTGTTGGTCAGCGCCTCCTGCACGATCCGGTAGACGGCGTGGTCGACGGCCGCCGGCAGCGTGACGGGCTCGCCGGTCACGGTCAGGCTCGCGGGCAGCCCGGCGGTCTCGGCCTCCTGGACCAGCGCGGGCAGCCGGGCCGCGCCCACCCCGGTCGCCGCGTCGACGCCCCCCTCGGCCCTGAGCAGGCCGTCGGTGGTGAGCACGCCGCCGGCCCTGAGCAGGCCGTCGGAAGTGAGCACGCCGCCGGTCCTGACCGGGTCGTCGGCCCTGAGCACGTCGAGGAGCTGGCGCATCTCGGCCAGTGCCTGGCGGGCGGTCCGCTCCGCGCCGGCCAGGGCGTCATGGGCGGCGTCCTCGCTCGGCGGCAGGGTGGCCCGGGCGCCGCCGACCAGCACGTTGATCACGCTGATGTGGTGGGCCACGACGTCGTGCAGCTCCCTGGCGATGCGCCGCCGCTCGGCGCGGACCGCGCTCTCGGCCGCCTCCCGCCGGCCGCGCTCTCTGAGCTCGGCGCGCATCCTGACGAACTGCCCGACGGCCACGGCGCTCAGCGGGTAGATCATCCCAGCTATCCAGGAACCGGCCTCCGGCCTGGTCAGGCCGGTCACCACCCCGTAGACCGCGCTGCCGCCGGCGGCGGTGAGCGCGGCGGTCCTGCCCGGGGTGTAGCGGCCCACGCTGTAGAAGGCGATCGCCGAGGTGAGATTGTTCGTCATCAGGACGTCGGTGGCCATGCCGAGCGCGTCGGCGACGGTCTCGATCGCCGCGACGGCGATCGGCCTGCTCCGCCGTAACAGCAGCGGGAACGTGCAGAGGATGAAGAGACCGGCGCCCTTGGCGACGTCCAGGAAGCCGTCGCGCCACCCGAAGTACAGGCCGATGCTCGCGCCGATGGCGAGCACGGCCACCAGCGTGCTGTCGAACACGCGCGGACGATGGAAGAAACGCCATGCGGCCGTGATCCGACGCATGAAGCGCATGATCCAAGCTTATGTTCAGGCAGGAAAAAGTGGCGATATTTCGCCGGAGTAGCCGACGTCACCGTATGGACGTGCTCTGCTGACGCTGCGGTAACGTCGCCTCAAGGGGCGAGGCGACGGGAGCGGGCATGAGTTCGACGGCACGGGCCATCTGGGACGACGCTCTCACCTCCTACGACTTCGGGCCGGGCCATCCGCTGGCGCCCGTCAGGGTGGAGCTGACGATGGCGCTGGCCCGCGAGCTCGGCGTGCTCGACAAGATCGAGGTGGCCGGCTGCGTGCCCGCCACCGACGACGAGCTGGCCTTGGTGCACAAGCGCGACTACATCGAGGCGGTCAAGCGCGTCTCGGCCTCGGGCGGCCCTGACCTGTCCGCGGGGCTCGGCACGCCCGACAATCCCGCTTTCAAGGGCGTACACGACGCCTCCGCGCTCATCGCCGGCGCCACGCTGGCCGCCGCCCGCTCGGTCTGGGAGGGTACGGCCGAGCACGCGGTCAACATCGCCGGCGGCCTGCACCACGCGATGGCCGGCTGCGCCAGCGGTTTCTGCGTCTACAACGATCCGGCGCTGGCCATCGCCTGGCTGCTCGCGCAGGGGGCCGGCCGCGTCGCCTACGTGGACGTCGACGTGCACCACGGCGACGGCGTGCAGGCGCTGTTCTACGACGACCCCCGGGTGCTGACGATCAGCCTGCACGAGAGCCCGCGCACGCTGTTCCCCGGCACCGGGTTCCCCGGGGAGACCGGCGCCGAGGGCTCGGCGGTCAACGTGGCGCTGCCCGCGGGCTGCGGAGACGCGGGCTGGCTGCGGGCCTTCGACTCGATCGTGCCGCCGCTGCTGCGTGAGTTCCGGCCGGACATCCTGGTGACCCAGCACGGCTGCGACAGCCACGCGCTCGACCCGCTCGCCAACCTGATGCTCAGCGTCGACGGGCAGCGCGCCGCCTACGCGTACCTGCACCGGCTGGCCCACGAGACGGCCGGCGGCCGGTGGATCGCGACCGGCGGCGGCGGCTACGAACTGGTCCAGGTGGTGCCGCGGGCCTGGACGCACCTGATCGCCGAGCTGTCCGGGCACCCGCTCGATCCGGCCACCCAGACACCCCCGGCGTGGCGGGCTTTCGTGCGAGAGCGGACGGGGGAGACGGCCCCGCTGACCATGACGGATGGCAGAAATCCGGAATTTCGTGACCTGTCGAGTGGTTATGACCCAGCAGACCCCATCGACCGTGCGGTCATGTCGACCCGACAGGCGGTCTTCCCCCTGCACGGCCTCGACCCGATGCCTTAGGGAGAGCTGTGCTCAGCCGCGACCAACTCCGTGAACACCTGATCCGGACCCGGATCGCCGGCGAGGTCGCGACTTCGCGCGAGAACAACCTCGACCACTACAGTTCGGCGGCCAACGGCGACCCGTACTACCTGCTGGGACTGACCCTCGAACAGCCCTGGTCGTTCCGGGACGTCCTCGCGCGGATGGCCAAGTCGGCGGGGGTGAAAGCCGATCCGGGACACCGACGGGGCCAGGACACCATCGACCCCGACCTGACGATCGACGCGCTCGACGCCATGGCCGAGCGGATCGCCGGCGTGCTGTCGCGGGAGAATCCGCGGCTGCTGTTCGCCACCGGGCACCCCACGGGCCTGCTCGCCGTCCACCTGCCGCTCGCCCGGTTCGCCGTCGAGCGCGGGGCGACGCTGCTGACGCCGGCCGAGGGATGGACCTACTCCGGGTCGGGCTTCGGACGCGCGCGCAAGATCCGCTATCTCCAGGACATCGCGATGCTCGATGACAAGGGCGGGTTCGTGCACACCCACGACTCGGCCCCGATGGAGCGGATGCTCACCGTGCTGGGAGACGCCTCGCCGGACCTCGTCATCGCCGACCACGGGTGGGCGGGGGCGGCCGGAGAGGCGGGTGTGCCGACGGTGGCGTTCGCCGACAGCAACGACCCCGGGCTCTTCTTGGGCGAGGCGGAGGGAAAGATCGACGTTGTCGTCCCGTTGGACGACAATGTGCTACCGCGCTATTACGAACCGTTGACCACCCACCTGGTCACACGGGCCTCACAGACCCCATGAGTTCAATTCGGTCATCCCCATACGGTCTTTTCGCGCCTGCATTCCAAGAGGCTCGCTGTCCCTTTGCCAACTTTTGATGCGGCCTGGGCGACTCTTATGTGTGACAAGTTGGACAGTTCCAACGTCTAGGCGAGGTGCTCAAGCCAGTGGTTAACCAGCATCTTTGCTGGTTTGGCTGACAGGTGGCTCCGTCAACTGAGAAAATAGGGGGTTTGCGCTATCGGAGTCCCGACTTACGCTGACGGCAGTACACGTGCGTGAGCAATGGCACCAGTGGGGATAACCCGTAAACACGTGCGGAAGAGGCGTCCGATGGGTGCAGGCGAAAGACCTCTCAGCGAGGTGAAGTTCCTGACCGTGGCGGAAGTGGCCACGGTCATGCGGGTGTCCAAGATGACGGTGTACCGCCTGGTGCACTCTGGCGAGCTGCCGGCCATCCGTGTCGGCCGGTCGTTCAGGGTGCCCGAGCAGGCGGTCCACGACTATCTGCGGGAGGCCTACATCGAGGCAGGCTAAGACTGAGGTAGCGGCGTATGCCACACGCCGTGAATGCCGTCGTGGGCGACGCCCGGCCGCCGCTGAGCGGCCGGGCTCACCCCCCAGGGCGCGATCCACAGGCGATCGCCGGTAGTCTGTGAGCCGGTGTGCGCTCGCGCATCGATCAGACTTGCTATCAGTACCTGGGGGTCCCGTGGGCTCTGTGATCAAGAAGCGCCGCAAGCGGATGGCCAAGAAGAAGCACCGCAAGCTGCTCAAGAAGACGCGCATCCAGCGGCGTAACAAGAAGTAACAGACGCAGCTGCGAGGCGCTGATGACCCACACCGTGCTCGTCACCGGGGTCTCGCGCCACGTGGGCGCCCGGCTGGCGAGCGTTCTCGCCGCAGACCCGGACATCAGCCGCGTCATCGGAGTAGACACCGTGCCGCCGCCCTCGCTGACGCGAGATGGCGGCATCTCCCTCGGCCGGACGGAGTTCGTCCGGGTCGATCTGCGCAGCCCTGACATCGCTCAGGTGATCGCGGCTGCCGACATCGACACGGTTGTGCACATGAGCCTGGTCAGCGCTCCGTCGAGGGGCGCGGGCAGGGCCGTGATGAAAGAGCACAACGTCATCGGCACCATGCAGTTGCTCGGTGCCTGCCAGCGGTCGACGACCGTGCGGCGTGTGGTGGTCCGTTCGACCACCGCCGTCTACGGTTCGTCGCCACGGGATCCGGCGGTGTTCACCGAGGACCTGGAGTCGCACGAGGGCCCCAGCCACGGCTACGCCAAGGACGCGGTCGAGGTCGAGGGCTACGTGCGTGGTTTCGCGCGCCGTCGGCCCGACATGGCGGTGTCGCTGCTGCGTTTCGCCAACTTCATGGGTCCGGGTGTCGACTCGCCACTGACCCGTTACTTCACCCAGCCGGTGCTGCCGACCGTGTTCGGCTTCGACCCGAGGCTGCAGTTCGTCCATGAGGACGACGCCGTCGAGGTGCTGCGCCGGATGGCGACCGACGATCACCCCGGCACGTTCAACGTGGCCGGGGCAGGCGTGTTGCTGCTGTCGCAGTGCGCGCGCCGGGCGGGGCGGCCGACGCTGCCGCTGTTCGCGCCCGCCTTCCGCCTGCTGGGCGATTCCGCGCGCCGGGCCGGCCTGGTCGACTACTCGCCCGAGCAGGTCCGGTTGATGAGCTACGGCCGGGTGGTCGACTGCTCCAGGCTGGAGGCCGAGCTGGGCTGGAAGCCGAAGTTCACCACCGGAGCGGCTTTCGACGACTTTCTGCTCTCGCGGGGGCTGCACCCGCTCGGAGGTGTGCGGCATTGACCGTCCCAGACGACGAGGCCCGCGTGATTCCCATCAGCGCGGCACCCTCCTTCGAGGAGCCGGAGCCCCTCGCCAGGGTGCTGGCCTTCATCCGCAGGCGCATCACCGGCGACTACGAGGTCGACGAGTTCGGCTATGACGCCGAGCTGACGGACAAGGTGCTGCTGGAGCTGATCAGGCCCCTCTACCACCACTGGTTCAGGGTGGAGACCGTCGACCTGAAGAACGTTCCCGGCGAAGGTGGCGCGCTGGTCGTGGCCAACCACTCGGGCACGCTGCCGGTCGACGCGCTGATGATGCAGGTGGCGCTGTACGACGAGGCGGACCGGCCGCTGCGGCTGCTCGGCGCCGACCTGGTCTACCAGCTCCCGATGCTCGCCCACCTGTCGCGCAAGACCGGCCACACGCTGGCCTGCCGCGAGGACGCCGACCGGCTGCTGCGCAAGGGCGAGCTGGTCGGGGTGTTCCCCGAGGGCTTCAAGGGCGTCGGCAAGCCGTTCTCCGAGCGCTACAAGCTGCAGCGCTTCGGCCGCGGCGGGTTCGTCGCGTCGGCGATCCGCGCCGGGGTGCCGATCCTGCCCACCGCCATCGTGGGCGCCGAGGAGATCTACCCCAAGATCGGCGATCTGCCGTCGCTGGCCAGGCTGCTCGGCCTCCCTTACCTGCCGATCACGCCGCTCTTCCCGCTGCTCGGCCCGCTCGGCCTGGTGCCGCTGCCGTCGAAGTGGATGATCCAGTTCGGGGAGCCCATCCGCACCGACGAGTACGACGCGTCGGACGCCGACGACCCGGTGCTGGTGTTCAACCTCACGGATCATGTCCGCGAGGTCATCCAGCAGATGCTGAACGAGCTGAGACTGCGCCGCGGGCCCGCCTTCCCGCCTTTCTTCTGACTCGACGGGATCTTGACATGATCGGTCAAGCCATCAAGGATGGGGAACCGAGTAAGGCACGACGGCGTCGGACATGGCCGTCCCGATGGACCGCTCCGTCGCGAAACGCTGGATACCCATGGGCTGGCACCTAGGGAGCGCGCATGAGACGGCTCGTCGACTCCGTGCTCGTCACGAACGCCGGCGACCAGGTGATCCTGTCGACCGGCTCGCGTGACGGTCTGTCGCTGCGGGGCGACCTCGAACGCGTCGAGCAGGCGGTGACGCTGCTTCGCAGCGGCGTCGACGACAGCGAGATCAACGCCGACCGGCTGCTGGCCGACCTGGTGGCGGCGCTGACGCACATGGGCTGGCTCACCTCGGAGCCGCCGCAGTCGCCGGCCGAGTCCACCGGCCGGCTCGCCCGCCAGCACGGCTACCTGACGCTCTTCGCCCCCGACGCGCGCGAGCTCCAGTCGCGGATCGCCGCCTGCTCGATCATGCTTCTCGGCGTGGGCGGCATCGGCGCGGTCGCCGCCCAGCACCTCGGCGCCGCCGGGGTCGGCCGCATCGTGGCCGTCGATCCCGACGTGGTCGAGCTGCACAACCTCAACAGGCAACTGCCGTACACGACGAGAGACGTGGGCGCGCCCAAGGTCGAGGCGCTCAGCGCGCGGCTGCGCGACTTCGCGCCCGAGACCGAGGTGGTGCCCGTACGGCGGCGCGTCGCCAGCGGCGCCGACCTCGACGGCCTGCCGCACGTGGACCTCGTCCTCATCGGCGCCGACGAGCCCGCCGAACTGGCCGACGTGGTCTGGCGGTGGTGCCGTGAGCGGGGCGTGGCCATGAGCCGCGCGGCGGTCGGCCACGAACACGGCTACTGGGGCCCGCTGCTGTCTCCCCGCGACGGGCACTGCCACGTCTGCTTCGAACAGGCCCGTGAGGCCGGACTGTCGCGGGAGAGGCGGCTGGAGGGCGGGCACGGCCCCACGCCGTGGTCGTTCGGCGCCACCAACACGGTCATCGCGGCCTGGGCGGTGCACGACATCGTCCAGTACGTCGCCACGTCCGAGTGCCCCACGCTCAACCGCCGCGCCCACCTCGACTTCGCCCACGGCGAGCTGCACTTCCTCGACGGTCCCCGCTGCTGCTCCTGCAACCGGTAGCGCGCACGCGGTGTTCTCCCGGCGTAAGAACACCGGAACCGAAGGAACACCATGGATCTGCAACTCGCCGGCCGCGTCGCCATCGTCACCGGGGCGTCCAAGGGCATCGGCCTGGCCGTGACCACCACTTTGATCGAGGAAGGCGTACACGTCGTCGCGGCCTCCAGGACCCGCACCCCCGAACTGCCCGAGAAGGCGGTGCACGTTCCGGTCGACCTGATGGACCCGCAGGCGCCCGCCGAGGTGGTGGCCCGCGCGGTCGAGGAGTTCGGGCGGCTCGACATCCTGGTCAACAACGCCGGTGGGCCGCCGCCCGGCGTGACGCTGCCGCACGCCGGCTTCATGAACTCGGACGACGCCACCTGGCAGGCGATGTTCGAGTTCAACCTGTTCTCCGCCATCCGGATGATCCGCTCGGCCGTACCGGTCATGCTGGAGGGCGGCGGCGGCTCGATCGTCAACGTCTCCTCGGTCAGCGCCAGGCAGCCGTCGGCGATGAACATGGACTACGGCGCGGCCAAGTCGGCCCTGACCTACGTCAGCAAGGCGGTCGATGAGGAGTACGGCCCGCAGGGCATCCGGGTGAACACCGTCTCTCCCGGGCCCGTGCTCACCCCCTGGTGGACCGACGAGGGCGGCGCGGCGGACGTCTTCGCGAGCATGGTCGGCTCCGACCGGGACAGCGTGATCACCCAGGTGGCCCCTGAGATGATGAAGCTGACGACCGGCCGCCTGGTCGCCCCGCAGGAGGTCGCCGACGCGATCGCCCTGCTCGTCTCGCCGCGCTCCGGCAGCACGGCGGGCGCCGATCTGGTGATCGACGCAGGCTGCCTCAAGGAGCTGTAGCCCCGCCGCGAACCTCTTTGGCGGGTTGTGGTGATACATCCGTGACCGACTTCCCCGCAGAAGGGCGGAGATGATCACGCAACCCGCCACCAGGGGTGCGGACGCCGAGCTGGTGAGCGCTTCCTTAACCGATCCTGAAGCGTTCGCCGAGCTCTTCGACCGCTACTCCGCCATGCTCTACAGGTACGTCTCCAAGCGCCTCGGCCCCGAACCGGCCGAGGACATCGTCGGCGAGACGTTCCTGGTCGCCTTCTCCCGCAGGAGAAGCTACGACCCGAGCTACCCAGACGCCAGGCCGTGGCTCTTCGGCATCCTGACCAAACTCCTCTCCCGCCACCACCGCACCGAGGCGGCCCGATATCGCGCCCTGCAGCGCGCCCCTGTCGACGCCGACGTGGAATCTCCGGCCGACCGTGTGGCCGCCGGGGTGACCGCGCAGGCGTCGCGCCCCGAACTGGCCAGCGCGCTGGCCGCCCTGCCCGCCAAGGACCGCGACGTGCTTCTGCTGATCGCGTGGGGCGATCTGACATACGGCGAGGTCGCGCGGGCGCTCGGCATCCCGATCGGCACTGTGCGCTCCCGCCTCAACAGGGGCAGGCGGAAGGTACGCGCGTCGCTCGGCGACACCAACCCGATGCTGGAGGAGGAGTGACGATGGACGACCTGAAGCTGCTTCGGGACTTCGGCCGGGAGCTCGAACACCAGCCTCCGGCGACACTGATGCGCCAGCGGCAGCGCCTGCTCCAGGCCAGACCGAGGCGCAGGCGGCTGATGTGGCTGATGACGGGCCTCGTCGGGGTGGCCACGATGGCAACGGTCGCCGCGGTCGCCGTGCCCACGCTGTTGCTGGGTAGCCGCGAGACCGTCTCCCCGCCGGCGGGCGTCCGCCCGGCCAAGGTGAGCGGCGCGTTGAACGTGCTCCTGGTCGGCAGCGACAGCCGGGCGGGTTCGGAGAGGTTCCGCAATGGAGCCCGCTCCGACACCCTCCTGCTGCTGCACCTGCCGGCCGACCGGAAGAACGTCACGGTGGTCGTCTTCCCCAGAGACTCCATGGTGCGGATCCCCGCGTGCGGGTCGCGGCCGGCCAGGAGAGACATGATCAACTCGGCGTTCAACACCGGTGGTCTCGCCTGTTCGGTGAAGACGGTCGAGTCCCTGACGAAGGTGCGCGTCGACCACATGATGGAGGTCGAGTTCTCCGGGGTCGAGGCCGTCGTGGACGCCCTCGGCGGCATCGAGGTCACGCTGCCGAAGGCGGTGGACGACAAGAGCACGAAGCTGAAGCTCACCGCGGGCAAGCAGGTGCTCAACGGCGAGCAGGCGCTGGGTTACCTCCGGCTGCGTCGTTACGGCGACGGGTCCGACATCCAGCGCATCAAACGCCAGCAGGTGCTCATGACGTCGATGCTGAAGAAGGCCCAGCAGCGGCTGAAGGATCCGGCGGCCCTGCGGGACTTCCTCACCACGGCCGGCAAGTCGATCAAGACAGACGCGGAGTTCGACCTCGACACCATGCTCGGCATCGCCGGCACGATGGAGAAGAGCAAGCTGCGCTTCGTCATAGTGCCCTGGACGCCCGATCCGAACGACCAGAACCGGATCGTGTGGAGCCAACCGGACGCGGACCAGCTCTTCGCCACTCTGCGCTAGCTACTGCGTCGAGCGGTAGTGCCTGCGCAGCGCGATGCCGGCGGCGATGCCGCCGGCCACCGCTCCGACACCCGCCGCGATCGGCAGGGCGGTCAGCGTCGCCTTCCTGCCGGTGCGGAAGTCCTTGATCGGCCAGTTGTGCTTCCTGGCGTGCTCGCGCAGCTCGCTGTCGGGGTTGATGGCCACCGGCTGCCCGACCAGCGACAGCATGGGCAGGTCGTTGGCCGAGTCGCTGTAGGCGGTGCACCGGGTGAGGTCGAGGCCCTCCCTGCGGGCCAGTGCCCGCATCGCCTCGGCCTTGGCCGGGCCGTGCAGCAGGTCGCCGACCAGCCGCCCGGTGTAGATGCCGTTGGTGGTCTCGGCCACGGTGCCGAGCGCGCCGGTCAGGCCGAGGCGCTGGGCGATGACCCTGGCGAGCTCGACCGGCGTGGCCGTGACCAGCCAGACCCGCTGGCCCCGGTCGAGGTGGCTCTGCGCGAGCGCCCTGGTGCCGCCCCAGATGCGGTCGGACATCACCTCGTCGTAGATCTCCTCGCCCAGCCGGATCACGTCGTCGACCTTCGCGCCCGCCACGAACGCCAGGGCGGTCTCGCGGGCCACCGCGATGTGCTCGGGGTTCTCGTTGCCGCGCAGCCGGAACACCGCCTGGCCGACGGCGAACTTGAACAGGTCGGAGGTGGTGAACAGGCCACGGGTCGCCAGGCCCCTGGCGAAGTGGTAGATGGAGGCGCCGCGCATCATCGTGTTGTCGACGTCGAAGAAGGCGGCCGCCCGCTGGTCGGGCTCCGTAGGGGTAACCGCCACCGCGGCCGCCGCTGCGGCCTCGCCGGCGATCTCCGCCTCCACCTCGTGCCGTCGTCGCATTAGCCGCCACATGGGCCTCAGCTTACCTATCTCGGTGCCACGAGCCCGTCGATGTAGTCGAGGTATCCGGAGGCTTTGTCCTGCTGGTCGCCGTCCATTCGTTCGAGCATCGGCTCGACCATGTTCTTCTGGTCGCGCGCGAACCGGTTGATCTTCGGTGAGCGTGGTTCGGCCCGCTCCAGCCGGCTGATGCCCGAGCGGGTCGACTCCTCCATCTCCGTGAGCGTCTTGGTGACCAGCGGCCCGTCGCCGGACGAGCCGAGCAGCCGGGCGACCTCGGAGGCCCGGGTCTTGGCCGAGATCAGCTCGCGCTCGGCCCGCTGCACGTCGTCGGCGCTGAGCCGGACCAGCGTGCTCTCCGCGGCGCGCTTGAGGGGGTAGAGCGTGTCGCCGGGCAGTGCCTGGTAGGTGGCGAACGCCGACAGCATCATGGCCGCCGTCAGGCCGAACGTGGCGACCTGGGAGAGCCAGGAGAGCCGCCGCGCCGGGCGGCGACGGGAGCGGCGGGCCGGCCGTACGGGATCGGCGGAGAGGAGGGCGGGGTGCGCGGACAGGAGCTCGGCGCGGAGACGTTCGCGGAAGGCGGCGGCCGGACCCCCGCCGAGCGGGAGCCGGCCCAGCTCCGTGAGGTGACCGAGCACGCGCTCGCGCGATCTGCGCCCCCTACCCATGACAGCTCCCTGACGCCCCCGAGAAAAGACCCGGTCGTGACACCTGCCTAACGACGCCCAGCTGGTGGAGGTTACGCCAGGTCGTGTTTGAGTGCCCTGGCCAATGCGCGGATCGCTCGGAATTGCAGCGCTTTGATCGCTCCACTCTTCTTCCCCATGATCAACGCGGTCTCGGCGAGCGACAGGCCGTGCAGGAACCGCAGAACCACGCATTCCTGCTGCTCGGGATTCAGATCCTGGACGGCGCGCAGCATCCGGTCGTTGATGATGGCCGTGACGACGGCGTTCTCCGGAATGTGCGGCCCGTCGAGCGGGACGTCGATCACTTCCCCGGTCGGAATCTCCAGGCGATAGCGGCCGGACTTGAAGTGATCGGCGACCAGGTTCCTGGCGATGGTCACCAGCCAGGCGCCGAAGTCACGGCCCTGCCAAGTGAAGTCGGTGATCCGGCGAAGCGCGCGTAAGAAGGTCTCGCTGGTGAGATCCTCGGCCAGCGGGTGGGAACCGACGCGGAAGTAGATGTAGCGATAGACCAGATCCACATAGCGGTCATAGAGCGTGCCAAAGGCATCCGTGTCTCCGGTCTTGGCGTGTAACACGAGTATGCGGAGGTCATCGGGAATCTCTTCGCGCACGGCAAGCTCGCTCGTCCGGGCGGGACCAGCGACCGCTGGTGTGAGTAGCCCGGCGAACGACCAAGAGTCAGGCATCCGGTATCCCTAGGGGTAAGGGGTGCGGCGTGCTCGAACACTCTAGAAATCAACCGGAAATTCCACAATCCGCTTCCCGAAGGCATGACTAGCCGTAATCGGCCGATACCGTGTGGACCGACCCGTTCCCTCTTCGGCTACCGGCTGGGAGGCATAGTCCGGCAGCATTGGAGTCACCATGGAGATCCTCGTTGCTGTCCTAGCCTTTGTCGGTGCCCTCCTCGCCGCGATCGCCGCAGGCGCCCTGGTCCGCCGGTTGCGCGAGGAGGTGGAGGGGTGGTTGATCGCCTGGACCGTGTCAGCCGTCGCGCTCTGCCTGACGCTCGGTGCGATCGGTGTCGGCTACCTGATGGGGTTCGGGGTCGTCGCCTTCAAGCTCTACCAACTGACCGGATCCCTTCTCGCGCCTTTCTGGCTGGGCATCGGGCTGATCCAGCTCCTGTCGGAGAAGGTGCCGCCGAAATTCGCCGCCTGGCTGTTCGGGATCGCGTTCACCATCGTCTCCACGGTGGTGCTCATCTTCGACCCGGTCAACAAGGCCGACGAAATGGGCAAGGTGCTCCCCGTGGCCGAGGGGCACTGGGACGTCATCCCCCGCTACCTGCTGATCGGCGCGCACTCCATCGCCGGGCTGATCATGCTGGCGGCCGTGGTGATCGCCGGGCTGCGCTGGCGCAACGGTGACGAACTCGACACCGACAACCTGCACGCCGTCATGGTCATCGCGCCCTCGGGCATCGCGATCATCGGCGCGATGCGGTTCGCGGTGCCGGGCGTCTTCGCCACCGCGCTGTTCGTGGTGGCCGCCGCGGGCATCTGGTACGCGGTGCTCCGCCCGCTGGCGCCGTACGAGGACGACGACGAGGACGACGCGCCCGAGAGCCACCGCGGCGAGCGATCCGCCGAGCGGCCCGCCGAACGCTCCGCCCATGGCCGCCGGGCCATGCGGGAGCAGGACCCCTTCCCCCAGCCCGTCGCCGAGCTGGGGATGCAGCCGCCGCCCCAGCAGCAGCAGCCACTGCCCCCCGGCCAGCCCCGCAGGTCGGGTCTGGGCGACCTGGTGGCCGAATACCGGGCGGGCGACCAGCCGGTCGACTACGCCGCCCGGATGGCGCCGCCCGACCAGGGCCCCTCGACCGGTTACATCATGAACGGCAGGCACGGCGGCGGACCGCCGACCGGCCCGCAGGACTTCGGGATGCCGGCCACCGGCGCGGTCTACCCGGGCGCTGAAGTGTTCCCCCTGGGCTCCCGCGCCCCCCAGCAGCCGCCACAGGCTCAGCAGCCCCCTCAGCCCCAGCACGCCCCACAGGCGCCGCAGCCCCAGCCCCAGCCCCAGCAGCAGGCGGCCTCCAGCAGGCCCTCACCCAGCATCTACGGCATGCTGACGGTCTTCACGCTCATGGACGGCTCGGGCGAGGCGTTCGACCGGCTGGCCGAGCTCACCGTCGAGGCCGTACGCCGGGGCGAGCCGGACACGCTCATCTACGCCTGCCACGCGGTCAAGTCGGCCCCGCTCCAGCGCATCGTCTACGAGCTCTACCGCGACGAGGTGGCCTACCGCGACCACCAGCGACAGCCGCACGTCGAGCGGTTCGTCAACGAGCGGCAGGCCATGGTGCTGGCCACCAACATCATCGAGCTGAACGTCAACGCCGCCAAGGTCGTGCCACTGCCGACCGCGATGTACTAGCCGCTCAGCGCGGCGCGCAGCCGGTCTTCGGAGACCCGCCAGAAGTCGTGCTGGACCCCGTCGACCAGTGTGACCGGGATCATCTCCCAGTATTTCTCCCGCAACTCCTCGGAGGAGTCGATGTCGACCTCCTCCCACGGCACACTCAGGTCTCCCGCCACGCGGGAGATGACCTCACGCGCGTCGTCGCAGAGGTGGCAACCCGGCCGGCCGAGCAGCGTGATGCGGTGCATGCACCCAACCGTATCGCTCCGACTTTGTGCATCGCTTCACAAAGGGATTAACCTGAAAGGCGGTTCGATCCCATTCACGCGGCCGGGAGGCCGCTCGTCCCCTGGAGCTCCGGCACGTGAAGAGCCCGTCCCAATCCCGTGACCGCGGGATCCCCGAGGCAACGGTCGCCCGGCTCCCGTTGTACCTGCGGGCGTTGAACGGGATGGCCGAACGCGGTGTCGCGACCGTCAGCTCCGAGGATCTGGCCATGGCCGCCGGAGTCAACTCCGCCAAGCTCCGTAAGGACCTGTCCCATCTCGGGTCGTACGGCACGCGCGGCGTCGGCTACGACGTCGAGTACCTCGTCTACCAGATCTCCCGCGAGCTGGGCCTGACCCAGGACTGGGCGGTCGCCATCGTCGGAGTCGGCAACCTGGGCCGGGCGCTGGCCAACTACGGCGGTTTCGTGTCCCGGGGCTTCCGCGTCGCCGGGCTGCTCGACGCCGACCCCGAAGTCGTGGGCGACGACATAGCGGGGTTGAATGTTGAGCACATCGACGTCCTTGAAACCGTCATCGAACGGCGTGGAGTCTCGATCGTGGTTCTGGCGACACCCGCGTTGGCGGCGCAGGAAGTCTGCGATCGTGTGGTGGCGGCCGGAGTGACCAGCATCCTGAACTTCGCGCCCGTCGTGCTTTCTGTACCAGATGGCGTGGATGTCCGTAAAGTTGACCTATCAATAGAACTGCAGATCCTTGCGTTCCATGAGCAGCGCAAAGCAGGGGGGCCACTTATGGCCGTGGACAGTCAATGAGTGTTCTCACCGTGGGAATCAGCCACCGGACAGCTCCGGTGTCGATGCTCGAGCGCGTATCCGTATCCGGAGAGGCGCTCGTCAAGCTCCTGCACGACGTTCAGCAGGACACGTGCGTCTCTGAGGCGATGGTGCTCTCGACCTGCAACAGGGTCGAGATCTACGCGGCCGTCGACCGCTTCCACGGCGCCCTCACCGGGATCAGCCGGCTGCTGGGCGTCCACTCGGGCGTCCCCGTGGACGAGTTGCAGCCGCACTTGTACGTCCACTACGAAGACCAAGCCATCGAGCACCTGTTCTCGATGGTCTGCGGCCTCGACTCGATGGTCGTGGGTGAGGGCCAGATCCTCGGCCAGGTGCGCAGGGCGCTCAAGCTGGCGCAGAAGCAGGGCACGGTCGGCGCCACGCTCAACGAGCTGATGCAGCAGGCGCTGCGAGTCGGCAAGCGCGCCCACACCGACACGGACATCGACCAGGCGGGTGCCTCGCTCGTCACCGCGGGCCTGGCGCTGGCCGGCGACCTCGCCGGGCGCCGGGCGCTGGTGGTCGGCGCGGGCTCGATGAGCTCACTCGCCGCCACCACGCTGGCCCGCGCGGGAGTGACCGACATCGTGGTGGCCAACCGCACCTTCGAGCGCGGCGTACGGCTGGCGGCCTCGGTCGGCGGCCGGGCGGTGGAGCTCTCCGCGGTTCCCCGAGAACTGGCGGCGGCCGACATCGTCATCAGCTGCACGGGCGGCGGCCGGCACGTCATCACCCCCGACATAGTCCCCACGGGCGCGTTCCTGCTGGACCTGGCGCTGCCGCACGACATCGACCCCGCCGTACGCGACATACCCGGCGTCACCTTGGTCGACTTGGAGACCATCCAGGAATCCGGCATAGGCTCTAGGGAGGGCGACACTGTCGACTCGGTGCGCAGGCTCGTCACCGAGGAGCTGGCCGCCTTCCTCACCGCTGAGCGGGCCGCCAAGGTCACCCCGACCGTGGTGGCGCTGCGCAGCAAGGCGGCGACCGTGGTCGAGGCCGAGCTGGGCAGGCTCCTGATGCGCATGCCCCACCTCGACCGCAAGGCCAGGGACGAGGTGGCGCAGACCGTGCAGCGGGTGGTCGACAAGCTGCTTCACGAGCCCACTGTGCGTGTCAAACAGCTCGCCACCAGCCCGGGAGGCGATCATTATGCCGAAGCGCTGCGTGAGCTGTTCGACCTCGATCCGAAGATGCCCGATGCCGTCAGGGAGGTGGAGTTGTGACACTGCGCTTGGGCACCCGGCGCAGCCTGATGGCGACCACGCAGTCGCAGATGGTCGCCGACTCCTACACCGAACGCACCGGGCGCGCGGTCGAGCTGGTCGGCGTCACCACGTTCGGTGACGTGACCAAGGCTCAGCTCGCGCAGCTCGGTGGCACGGGCGTGTTCGTCAGCGCCCTGCGGGACAAGCTGATCGAGGGTGAGATCGACTTCGCCGTCCACTCGCTGAAGGACCTGCCGACCAAGCAGGACCCGCGGGTGACGCTGGCCGCGGTCCCGGCCCGGCACGACCACCGCGACGCGCTGGTCGGCCATGCCAAGTTCGCCGACCTGGCCCCCGGGGCCAGGGTCGGCACCGGCTCGCCGCGCCGGATCGCCATGCTCAGGGCGCTGCGGCCCGATCTCGAGTACGTCCCGATCCGCGGCAACGCCGACACCCGGATCGGCAAGGTCACCGCCGGCGAGCTCGACGCGGTCGTGCTCGCCTCGGCGGGCCTGACCCGGATCGGCAGGGACGCGGAGATCGCGCAGATCTTCGAGGTCGAGGAGCTGCTGCCCGCGCCGGGGCAGGGCGCCCTGGCCGTGGAGTGCCTCTCCGACCGCGCCGACCTGATCTCCTTCCTCGGTGTGCTCGACGACCCGCGGACGCGCTCCGCGGTGACGGCCGAGCGCACCGTCCTGTCCGCTCTCGAGGCCGGTTGCTCGGCCCCCGTGGGTGCTTTCGCCGTCGATGACGGGCAGACTCTGAACCTCACCGCCGTGGTCGTCTCTCTGGACGGCCAGCAGGCGGTGCGCAAGTCCGCCGCCGGCTCTCCTTCCGAGTCTGTGAATCTCGGCCAGCTCCTCGCTGCCGAGATGATCTCCGAAGGTGCCGACAGATTGATGGGGGAGCAATCCCGTTGAGCTCCGATAGTCCAACCTCCGGTTTCCTCGCGTTCGTGGGCGCGGGCCCCGGCGATCCGCACCTTCTCACGCTCCGCGGCGCCGAACTGCTCGCCAAGGCCGACGCGGTCGCGCTCGACGAGGAGCTGTTCGGCTCGTTCCTGCGCCATTGCCGCGAAGGCGTGGAGGTCGCGTCCGGCGACCTCGTCAAGCGCGCCAAGGCCGGGCAGTTCGTCGTACGCCTGTGCGAGGGCGACCCGATGCTGTTCTCCTCGATCACCGAGGAGGTCGCGGCCGCGGCCGCGGCGGAGGTGGACTTCGAGATCGTGCCCGGCGTGCCGCCCGCGACCGCCGTACTCACCTATGCCGGCATTCCCGCGGCGACGGGAATGCCGGAGTTCCGGATCGTCGACGCCGCGCTCGAGCAGGACTGGGCCGCCCATGCCGCCTGCAAGGGCACGCTGGTCATCTACAACGGCATCGCCGGGGCCGTCTCGATCGGCAAGGCGCTGGTGGCGGGCGGCAAGCCCGACAGCACGCCCGTCGCGGTCAGCAGCAGCGGCACCACGACCGAGCAGTACACCGTCGTCTCGACGCTGGCCAGGCTGCAGGCCGACCTCAAGCACGCGGGCTTCACCGAGCCCGCGCTGATCGTCGTCGGCGATGCGGTCGGGCAGCGCGACAAGCTGTCGTGGTTCGAGACCAAGCCGCTGTTCGGCTGGCGGGTGCTGGTGCCGCGCACCAAGGAGCAGTCCAAGAGCCTGTCCGAGCAGCTCGCCTCCTACGGCGCCGTGCCGGAGGAGGTGCCGACCATCTCGGTCGAGCCGCCGCGCACGCCGCAGCAGATGGACCGCGCGATCAAGGGCCTGGTCACCGGACGCTACGAGTGGGTGGCGTTCACCAGCTCCAACGCGGTCAAGGCGGTGCGGGAGAAGTTCGAGGAGTACGGCCTCGACGCCCGTGCCTTCGCCGGGCTGAAGGTGGCCGCCGTGGGCGACGCCACCGCGCGGGCCCTGGTCGACTTCGGCGTCAAGCCCGACCTGCTGCCCTCGGGCGAGCAGTCGTCGGAGGGCCTGGTGGCCGAGTGGCCGCCGTACGACTCGATGCTCGACCCGATCAACCGGGTGCTCCTGCCGCGGGCCGACATTTCCACAGACACCCTCGTCGCCGGACTCACGGAGCTAGGCTGGGAGTGCGATGACGTCACGGCCTACCGCACCGTACGAGCCGCACCGCCCCCCGCCGCGACCCGCGAGGCGATCAAGGGCGGCGGGTTCGACGCGGTGCTCTTCACCTCTTCCTCGACTGTGCGCAACCTGGTGGGCATCGCCGGCAAGCCGCACAACGTCACCGTGATCGCGGTCATCGGGCCGCAGACCGCGAAGACCGCCGAGGAGTTCGGGCTGCGTGTCGACGTCATGGCCGACAGGCCGTCGGCGTCCGCCCTGGCCGCCGCGGTGGCCGCGTACGGCGCCAAGCAGCGCCAGGCGGCCCTCGCCGCGGGCGACAGCCCGCGCCGGCCGTCGCAGAACCGCAGAGGCGCCCGAAGGAGGGCCAAGTGAGTGCCGAGTATCCTGCCGCCCGCCCGCGCAGGCTCCGCCGCAGTCCCGCGTTCCGGCGCATGGTGGCGGGCACCAGGCTGCATCCCGCGGACCTGATCCTGCCGATGTTCGTCAAGGAGGGCATCGACCAGCCGCAGCCGGTCGCCTCGATGCCCGGCGTGGTCCAGCACACCCGCGACTCGCTGCGTAAGGCCGCCCACGAGGCGGCCGACGCCGGGGTGTCGGGGCTGATCCTGTTCGGCATCCCCGCGGTGAAGGACGCGCGCGGCTCGGCGGCCGACGACCCCGAGGGCATCCTGCAGGTCGCGCTCCGTGACGTGAACGAGGAGGTGGGTGACGCGGTGGTGGTCATGGCCGACACCTGCCTCGACGAGTTCACCGACCACGGTCACTGTGGCGTGCTGACCGCGTCCGGCGACGTCGACAACGACGCGACGCTGGAGCGCTACGCGTCGATCGCGGTCGCCCAGGCCAGGGCCGGATCCCAGATGATCGCGCCGAGCGGCATGATGGACGGCCAGGTCGGGGCCATCAGGGCGGCGCTCGACGCCGACGGCTTCCGTGACGTGCCGATCCTCGCCTACACCGCCAAATACGCCTCCGCCTTCTTCGGCCCGTTCCGCGAAGCCGCCGAGTGCGCGCCGCAGTTCGGCGACCGCAGCACCCACCAGCAGGACCCGGCCGGGCCGCTGGAGGAGGCGCTGCGCGAGGTGCGGCTCGACCTCGCCGAGGGCGCCGACGTCGTGATGGTCAAGCCGGCGCTGGCCTACCTGGACGTCATCAGGCGCTTCCGCGACGAGGTCGAGGTGCCGGTGGCGGCCTACCAGGTGAGCGGCGAGTACGCGATGATCGAGGCCGCGGCGGCCAACGGCTGGATCGACCGCGACCGGATGATCATGGAGTCGCTGGTCTCGATCAAGCGCGCGGGCGCCGACCTGATCCTCACTTATTGGGCCACTGAGGTGGCGCGACGTCTGTGAACCAGAGGGTTTCCCGTCGCCCCTGGGACCCGTGCGTTAGACTGAGATGACAAGTGCTGGTGTGTCCCGCGTGTGCTAGCAGCCAGGAGCCGGGACCTCTTCAGGCACTTGGACGCGACGGGAGACAAACCATGGTGGGGGTACCACTCGCTCGGCGTACCAGAAAACGGTCGCGCCCGACACGGATCGACTCCGTGCTGGGCTATGCCGCTCTCGGATGGCCGAGCGTGCCGGGTGCCCACCCGCTGCGCCAAGGCGCCCGCTCCTGCTCCTGTGATCGCCTCGGGTGTCCCGACCCGGGCGCGCACCCCTTGTCCCCTGCCTGGAACGTGCAGGCCACGACGGACGCCACCCAGCTCACGCGCTGGTGGCAGGCCGATCCCGAGGCCAATGTGATCCTGCCGACCGGCCGCGTGTTCGATGTCTTCGACGTGCCGCTCGACACCGGCCTGTCGGCCCTCACCCGGATCGACGGCGCCGCAGCGCATTCAGGCCCGGTCGCCGCCAACGGCGACCGGGTTCTGTTTTATGTGGCCACTCGCGGCAATCCCGACGACGAGGACGAGTGGTGGTCCTGCCAGCTCGACTGCGACCCGGGCACCATCGAGGACAATCCGGGCCTGCGCTGGCACTGCCGCGACAGCTACGTCCTGGCGCCGCCCTCCACGCTCCCCACCGGCCAGCCCGTCTCCTGGCTGCGCCCGCCCGACGGACGCCCGCTGCCAGATCCGCTGCGCATACTCGACTGGCTCGCCGACTAGACCGTCATAATCCGGGACTAATCTGGTTCGAGTGAGCCGTACACAGAACTCCGAGGACCTGTTCGCCCGCGCCCGCGCCATCGTGCCGGGTGGCGTCAACTCCCCGGTCCGCGCGTTCGGCGCGGTCGGCGGCACGCCCCGTTTCATGGCCTCAGGGCAGGGCCCCTACCTCACCGACGTCGACGGCAACCGCTACGTCGACCTGGTCTGCTCGTGGGGGCCGATGATCCTCGGCCACCGCCATCCCGCCGTCATCGACGCCGTCTCATCCGCGCTGTCCCACAGCCTCTCCTACGGCACCGCCACGCCGGGCGAGGTCGAACTGGCCGAGGAGATCGTCGCCAGGGTGGCGCCCGTGGAGAAGCTGCGCCTGGTCAGCTCGGGCACCGAGGCGACGATGAGCGCGGTGCGGCTGGCCCGCGGGTTCACCGGGCGGTCCAAGGTGGTCAAGTTCGCCGGGTGCTACCACGGTCATGTCGACGCGCTGCTGGCCTCGGCGGGGTCGGGCGTGGTCACGTTCGGGCTGCCCGACACGCCGGGCGTGACGGGGGCGTCGGCGGCCGACACCATCGTGCTGCCGTACAACGACATCAGCGCGGTGGAGCAGACGTTCGCCTCACCTGAGAACAGCGGGCGGATCGCCTGCGTCATCACCGAGGCCTGCCCGGCCAACATGGGCGTGGTGCCGCCGCTCGACGGCTTCAACGCCCGCCTGCGCGAGCTCTGCACGGCCGACGGCGCGCTGCTGATCATGGATGAGGTGCTGACCGGGTTCCGCGTCTCGGCCGCGGGCTGGTACGGGCTCGACCCGGTCGACGCCGACCTGATGACGTTCGGCAAGGTCATGGGCGGTGGCCTGCCGGCGGCGGCCTTCGGCGGGCGGGCCGACGTGATGTCCTCCCTGGCACCGGAAGGACCGGTCTACCAGGCGGGCACGCTGTCGGGAAACCCGCTCGCCTGCGCCGCTGGCCTGGCCACGCTGCGCGCGCTCGACGCCGAGTCCTACGCCAAGGTGGACGCGGCGGCGATGGCGGTCGGCCAGGCCGCCTCCGACGCGCTGACCGCGGCAGGCGTGCCGCACCGGTTGCAGCGGGCGGGGAGCCTGTTCTCGGTGTTCTTCACGGATGCGCCGGTGACGAACTTCGACGATGCTCGGGCCCAGAAGACCTCGGCCTACACCGCCTTCTTCCACGCGATGCTGGATCGCGGGGTCTACCTGCCGCCCTCCGCGTACGAGGCCTGGTTCCTCTCGGCCTCTCACGACGACGAGTCACTCGACCGGGTCGCCGACGCGCTGCCGGCAGCCGCCAAGGCTGCCGCGGCGGTCCTCTAGCTGCTTACTTGGCGGCCGGCTTCTGGTAGCGGACGCGCAGGTCGCGGGCCTGCTCGGCGAGGGTCTTGAGGTAGGAGATGCTGGTCTGCTGCTGCGTCTGCGCCTTGTTGTTTCTCATGCATGTATTTTCTCCTGCTAAAGAGTCAAGCACAAGCGAGACTTTCTACGCTAAACCCTTTAGACTGGCTTACATGTTGGACTTGAACCGCCTCAAGGCCCTTCACGCTGTGCACGTCTACGGTTCGGTGGGCGCCGCGGCCGACGCGCTGATGGTCACGCCGTCGGCCGTGTCGCAGCAGATCGCCAAGCTGGAGCGCGAGACCGGCGCCCGGCTCATGGAGCGCAACGGGCGCGGCGTGCGGCTGACCGACGCGGCCGGGCTGCTCGCCGACCACGCCGAGCGGATCCTGGCCCTGGTGGAGACCGCGGAGGCGGACTTCGAGGCGCTGCGCGGCGAGGTCGTGGGGCGGCTGAACATGTCCGCGTTCCCGACGGCGACCCGCGGGCTGATGCCCGCCGCCCTGACCGCGCTCAAGCGGCGCCATCCCGACCTGCACATCCAGCTCCATGAGCGCGAGCCCGAACGCATCGTGCGCGACGTGGCCAGGGGCGAGCTCGACCTGGGCGTCATCCAGGACTGGCTGAACCGGCCGATGGCCCTTCCCGAGGGGCTGTCCAGGACGACGCTGCTCGACGACATCGCCGACGTCGTGCTCCCCGCGGACCATCCGCTGGCCGGCAGCAGGGAGATCGCGCTGTCCGCGCTGCCCGCCAACGAGCGGTGGATCAGCTCCTCGCCCGGCACCGTCTGCCACGACTGGCTCGTCTACACGCTGCGCAGCGCGCAGCTGGAGCCCGAGATCTCCTGCATGGCCGACGAATACCCGACCCAGATGGCGCTGGTGGCCGCCGGTCTCGGCTGCGCGATCATCCCCAGGCTGGGGCGCGACTGCGTACCCGACGGGGTGGCCGTGGTGCCGCTCAGGCCCCGGCAGTCACGCCGCATCTATGTGATCTGGCGGACCGACGCGGCCCGCCGCCCCGCGATCAGGGCCGCGGTCGAGGCGCTCGCCGACGCCAGCCGTACACAGGAGAACGCCTGGGCGCTCGCCTAGTAGGCTGTGCCACACCATGGCTGAAACCACCGTAGTTCACCTGATGCGCCACGGTGAGGTGCACAATCCCGAAGGCGTCCTGTACGGGCGGCTGCCCGACTACCACCTGTCCGAGAACGGCCGCCTGATGGCCGAGACGGTCGCCAAGTCGGTGGCGGGCCGCGACATCGTCACCCTCTACAGCTCGCCGCTCGAACGCGCCCAGGAGACCGTCGCCCCCCTGGCGGCGCTGCTGGAGCTGCCGGTACGCACCGACGACCGGCTGATCGAGGCCGCCAACATGCTCCAGGGTCGCAAGGTCGGCCAGGGCCTGGCGATCCTGCGCGACCCGAAGAACTACCGCTACTTCTGGAACCCGCTACGCCCCTCCTGGGGCGAGCCGTACCCGGTGATCGTCAAGCGGATGCGCTCGATCATCGAGGAGGCCAGGGCCGAGGCGCGCGGGCACGAGGCGCTCCTGGTCAGCCACCAGCTGCCGATCTGGTCGATCAGGATGGCGGCCGAGGGCCGCCGGCTCTGGCACGATCCACGGCGCAGGCAGTGCGGGCTGGCCAGCGTCACCACGCTCACCTTCGACGGCGACCGTCTGGTCAGCGTCGGCTACAGCGAGCCCGCCGGATCACTGGCGACGGGCCCCACGGTGCCGGGCGCCTGACCTCGCCGGTAGAGTTGCAAGCTCTACCGCTTGTAGTACAAGGAGATCTTCCTCCGTGCGCGCCAAGTCCACCACCCTCGTCCTGTTGGCCTTGCTGGTCGCGGGCTGCGCGGGCACCAACCAGTCCGGCCAGCCCCAGGCCGGCGACACCCGTTTCGTCGCGGGTGACGGGAAGATGCAGGTGTTCGGCGTGGCCGACCGCCAGGCCGCTCCCGCGATCGGCGGGGAGACCCTCGACGGCGCGACCGCGTCGCTCGCCGCGCACAAGGGCAAGGTCGTGGTGCTCAACTTCTGGGCGTCGTGGTGCGGGCCGTGCCGGGCGGAGGCGCCGGTGCTGAAGGAGGTCGCCGCCAAGACCAAGGGCGGCGTGGAGTTCCTCGGCGTCGACTTCAAGGACCGCAAGGCCGACGCGCAGGCGTTCGAACGCACCGAGCAGACCGGCTACCCGAGCATCTTCGACCAGCCGGGCAAGGTCGCGCTGGCCTTCCAGGGCACGGTGCCGCCCGCGGCCATCCCGTCCACGCTGATCATCGACGCGCAGGGCAAGATCGCCGCCAGGGCGCTGGGCGCGGTCAAGTACACCGACCTGATGAACGCGGTGACCAAGGTGCGCGATGAATGACGTCGTCGCCTCGGGCTCGCTGCTCCTGGCCGTGCCCATCGCGGTGCTGGCCGGGGTGGTGTCCTTCCTGTCGCCGTGCGTGCTGCCGCTCGTCCCGGGCTACCTGTCGTACGTGACGGGCATGAGCGAGGACCCCAAGCGCGGGCGGCTGGTGCTCGGCACGGCGCTGTTCGTGGCCGGGTTCGGGCTGGTGTTCGTGCTCAGCGGCGCGCTGTTCGGCGGGCTCGGCTCGGTCATGCTGGGCAACGCGGAGATCATCACGCGGGTGCTCGGCGTGCTGACGATCCTGCTCGGCCTGGCCTTCCTGGGCGTGCTGCCCGGCCTGATGCGCGACGTCCGCATCCACAAGCTGCCCGCGGCGGGGCTGGCCGGGGCGCCGCTGCTGGGCGTGGTGTTCGGGCTGGGCTGGACGCCGTGCATCGGGCCCACGCTGGCCGTCGTGCTCGCGCTCGGGCTGAACGAGGGCAGCGCGGCGCGCGGCGCGCTGCTCGCCGTGGCGTACGCGCTGGGGCTGGGGCTGCCCTTCGTGGCCGCCGCCCTCGCCTACAGCAAGGCGCTGCGTACCTTCCGCGCCATCCGCAAGCACTCGCGGCTGATCACCAGGATCGGCGGCGGCATGATGGTGGCCGTCGGCATCCTGCTGGTGACCGGTCTCTGGGGAGAGATGATCGCCACCATGCAGGGTCTGATCGGCGCTTTCCGGCCGGTGATCTGATGACCGTCGACGAGCTGGAGAAGGAGCGGACGCCCCGGCCCGCCGGTATGGGGCCTGTGGGCTGGCTGCGGTGGACCTGGCGCACGCTCACCGCGATGAAGACGGCGCTGATCCTGCTCTTCCTGTTCGCGCTGGCGTCCGTGCCCGGCTCGCTGGTGCCGCAGCGCGGCGTCGAGCCCGACAAGGTGGCCCAGCTCTTCCAGAACAACCCGACGCTCGCCGAGTGGTACGACCGCTTCCAGCTTTTCGACGTCTTCACCTCGGCCTGGTTCGCCGCGATCTACCTGCTGCTGTTCACCTCGCTGATCGGCTGCGTCCTGCCGCGCACCGCCACCTACGTGCGCGAGCTGCGCCGCCGCCCACCGGCCGCGCCGCGCAACCTGTCGCGCCTGCCCTACTTCTCGCCGCTGGACGACCCGCTGACCGTCGAGGAGGCCGCCCGCCGGCTGCGCCGGCTCCGCTTCCGCGTCGACGTCGGCGACGGCTGGGTGGCCGCGGAGAAGGGCTACCTGCGCGAGACGGGCAACCTGCTCTTCCACGTCTCCCTGCTGGGGCTGCTCGTCGCGGTCGGGTTCGGTTCCCTGTACGGCTACCGCGGCAACGTGCTGGTGGCCGAGGGCGACGGCTTCGCCAACACGGTCGCCGCCTACGACCGGTTCATCCCGGGCACGCAGGTGTCGGCGGAGTCGCTGGAGCCGTTCTCGTTCACGCTCAAGGACTTCCAGGCGAGCTACCAGGTCGAAGGCGACAAGAGAGGGCAGGAGCTCGACTACTCCGCCTTCCTGAGCGTCAACGACTCGCCCGGGTCGCCCGCGCGCGACTACACGCTCAAGGTCAACGAGCCGCTGGAGATCAACGGCACCCAGACCTACCTCATCGGCCACGGCTACGCGCCCGTCTTCAAGGTCACCGACGGTAAGGGGCAGGTCGCCTTCGAAGGGCCCGTGCCGTGCCTGATCGAGGACAAGCCCTCGCTCACCTCGGGCTGCGTGGTCAAGGTGCCCGACGCCCAGCCGTCGCAGCTCGGGTTCCTGCTGCGTTTCCTGCCCACGAGCGACGGCGCCGGGGCCTCGCTCTTCCCCGGCGCGCTCAACCCCCAGGTCCAGCTCCTCGGAGCCTTCTCCGGCGACCTGGGCGTACGCTCCGGCCGCCCGCAGTCCGTCTACGAGCTCGCGCCGCCAGAGGTGATGCGGAAGCTCACGCCGCTGGTCATGGGCACCGGCCACGCGCCCCTCGCGGTCGGGGGGTCCCTCGACCTGCCCAAGGGCGCGGGGAAGCTGGAGTTCACCGGGGCGAAGGAGTGGATCACGCTCCAGATCGCCTACGACCCGGGGCGGCTGCCCGCCCTGATCGCCGCGGCCGCGGCCGTCGCCGGCATCGTGTGCTCGCTGACGATCCGCCGCCGCCGGGTGTGGGTGCGGGTCAAGGACGGCGTGGCCGAAGTAGGCGGCCTGACCCGTACCGAAGGGTCCGCGATGGGCTTCACCGAGGAATTCGCCGACATCGTCAAGGTCCTATCAGCCGGAGGCAAGGATGCCCGCTGAACAGCAACTGGCCGGGGTGAGCGACCTCTTCATCGTCGCCGCCGTCCTGCTCTACCTGGCCGCCATGATCGGGTTCGCGCTGGAGCTGGCCTTCGGGCGCTCCAGCGCCGAGTCGCCCGCAGTCCGCGCCAGGCAGCCCGTGGGAGCCGGCTCGCCGGGTGGTCCTGTGGACGCCGCCGCGGAGCCCGGTGGCGGGCCGGTGGCCGTCGAGCCGCCGAACTGGGCGCCCAAGGCCGGGTGGATGGCCATGGCGTTCGGCTGGCTCGGCTGGACCGCGAACCTGTTCGCCATCGTCACCCGCGGCCTGGCCGTGGACAGGTGGCCGTGGGGCAACATGTACGAGTTCGTGGTGGCCATCTGCTTCGCCGCGGTCACCGCCTTCCTCGGCACCCAGCTCCGGCAGAACGTCCGCTTCCTCGGCGCCTTCGTCATGGTGACGGCCGCCCTGGGCCTCGGCTTCGCGGTCAAGGTCCTCTACACGGCGGCCGGCCCGGTCGTGCCGGCGCTCAACTCTTACTGGGTCGCCATCCACGTGACGGCGGCGATCCTGGCGAGCGGCCTGTTCGTCATGGCCGGGGTCTCGGGCATCCTCTACCTGATTCGCGGCGACGGGCAGTCACGGCTGCCGTCACGAGCCGACCTGGAGCGGGTGGCGCACCGCGCGATCGTCTTCGCCTTCCCGGTATGGACCTTCGCCGTCATCGCCGGCGCCCTCTGGGCCGACAAGGCATGGGGCCGCTACTGGGGCTGGGACCCCAAGGAGGTCTGGGCCTTCATCACGTGGGTGGCCTACGCGGCTTATCTCCACGCCCGGGTCACCGCGGGATGGCGCGGCCGCGCGGCGACGATCGTGCAACTGGTGGCGTTCGGCTGCCTGCTGTTCAACCTGGTGGGCGTCAACATGTTCATCTCGGGCCTGCACAGCTACTCGGGGCTGTGAGCTAACCGTCGTCGCCGCGCATGCGGCGGTCGAGGTCACGCAGGAACTCCGGGTCGTCGTCCGGGCCCTTGGGGGCCGACCGCCGGCGGGTGCCCGGTTGCGGAGGCACCGGCCAGGCCTCACGGTCCGGCTGGGGACGGCCGCGGAGCATCCAGACGGCCCCGCCCACCAGGGGCACCAGCGCGACGACGAGCACCCAGAGCGGCTTTGGTACGTTCCTGACCTCTTCCTCCGGCGTGGTGATGACGTCGAACAACGAGTAGAGCCAGAAGGCCAACAGGGCCAGGCCGATAACGACACCTACCATGTCCGAACTGTAAGCCATTCGCGTCGTGATCGTGTTTTTCCGTTGTCCCATTTCGGATGACTCCAGAGAGACCTACGTCGTACGGTGGACACGATTCAGCGGCGTCCGCCCGCTGGGACCGCCGATCGGCGGCCGGGTGCCTCGCGCGCGGGCGCTCCACGGCGTTGAGGGGTGCGATGGCCTTTTCTAACGACAAGGGCCGCCATCGGCGGGGTCGTTGGTGGCGGCGCGGCTCGTATCTCTTCTCCCGTCGCGGTGAGGCGCCCCCCGACGCGGACCGTTCCTTCTGGACGAACGACCGGCATGCGTTCCCCGGCCGGGCCGGCCGGGCCGGACGGCCGGACAGCGGCCGGGACCGGGCACGTGAGGACGGCTCCGGGCGGCGGGTGTGGCCATGGCGGGCCGGCTCCAAAGACACGGCCAACGGCCGTTCGGTGCCTGACCGGTACGGGCGCATGGGACGCGGGTGGCCGGGACGGGAGCCCGCCGGGCGGGACTCGATCGGGAGCGAGGGGAGTTTCGCGCTGTTCGGCTGGGTGGGTCGTGAGCGGAGTCAGGCCGGTGGAGACGATTCCGGCAGATGGTCCTGGGGCGGACGCGATCGACGCCGGCGGCAGGAGGGCGGGGAGTTCCAGCAGTGGGACGCCGCCGAAGCCGGGGAGCCGCGGCGATGGGAGGCGGGGGAGCAGCGGTTGTCGGCGGCCGTGGTCGACCGCCCGCAGTACACCTGGCAGGACTTCGAGCTCGACGACGCGGCGCCCAGAGCGCAGCCCAACCGCCCCGACGCGCCCTCGCTCGGCGACGGCCTGCAGCACTGCGGCAAGCTGGAGACCATCCTGCACCGCCAGTGGGACGCCCGGGAGGGCCCGCCGCCGCGGGAGGTCGTACGGGCCGTGGAGAGCCTGGCCAGGCTGCCCGACCTGTTGAAGGAGAAGCTCGCCGACGGCCTCGAAGGCATCTATGTCGGCCCGGGCGGAGTGCCGGACCTGGACGACATGGGCTACCTGCGCGGCGCCCCGCTGCCGTCCGGCCGGGCCTCGTGGGACATCTGCGCCGGAGCCTACGGCGACGGGAAGATCGTGGTGGGCGACCGCCCCTCACCCACGCCCGACGTGATGATGCACGAGGTCGGGCACGCCATCGACGACGTCGACTCGGCCCACGGGGATTGGGTGTCCGACTCCCGGGCCTTCGCGACACTGTACGAGGAGATCACGCCGCTCCTGGTCTCCGCCTTCCATCGTCAGGGGGGCGGGCTGGGGCGCAAGGAGTTCTTCGCCGACGCGTTCGCCGCGATCGCCTCGCGCCAGCGACCGGCACTCGTCGACATGCTGGGTGGCGACACCCGCACCGCGCTCAACGTCATGCTGTTCTTCAACCGGCGCTACGGAATCTAGGTGATCAGCCATGTACGTCATCCGGCTCGCTGACGGGACCCTGCGCGTGCCGCAGAGCCTGACCAGCGAAGACGGGCGTCTCATCGGCAACGCGTACGTGGAACTCGAACCCGGCGATCCCGACTACGACCTGTGGCTACCGGAGTCCCTGACGGAGGAGGAGGCGGCAGAACGCCGGGAGCGCTGGCTGACGGACAACGACGAACTGGAGCAGGAGTTCCTGGCCTTCAAGGCCGAACAGGAAGACGCGTGACCCCGTGCCGGTCGGTGTGCGGCCCCTGGAGACGCTCAGCCGGCAGTCCCTGGGCAGGGGGAGACGGCGATCCTGCGTGCAGGACCACCGTCTGATGGAACGTCAAAAACGCGGGGACTCGGCCGACCGCTCGGCCGTTAGAACGTCCTCGCCTCTAAGAAGGGCGTGCACTTCCGACTCGCGGAACCGCCGATGCCCTCCGGGGGTGCGGATACTGCTGATGCGGCCTGCCGCGGCCCAGCGTGTAACCGTCTTTGGGTCAACCCGGAAGAGGGCGGCAACCTCTCCTGGGGTCAGCAGACGCTCGCTGCTACTCTCCACCAATCTCTCCCCCTCGCATCCCGCTTCCTGCCAGCGGGCGGACAGGTAACCAGTGTGTCGAGCGAAGCCTGATTTATCCGTGGTTTTCGACAAAGATCACGGGTTGTTATCAGCTGACTGCCCGATTGTTATATGATAGAGCCTCTTTGGGGCTCTCGTGGGTGTTTCTTTACGAAACACCCTAACTGGGAACACTAGCAGTGCCCGCGCCCGATGCGAAGAGCGACCGTCCACACAGGGCGAGTAACCTCGATCCTGTGCATCCCGTTCTCGTTTACACCGCGTCGCGGATCGGCCTGTTTGTCGTGACGCTAGGTGTCCTGCGCCTGCTTGGCCTGCAAAACCCACTGGTACTGATCATCGTGACTTTCTTGATCAGTGGGATTGCCAGCTACGTCTTGCTGTCGAAGCAGCGTGACGCCCTTAGCACGCGCATCAGCGACAAGATCGACCGACCCAAGCCACAGAGCGACTAGGGCAGGGGGAACATGCCAATCCGGGCATGGTACTCCCGTCCGAGTCGAGTTGTGTCACTACCAACGAGTAGTCCGCCGCTGTGCACCAGAAATGCCTTGACCCCGATCCCGCGCTCCCTGCCAGGATTCCAAGTCAGCGCCATTCCGGTGCTCGGATGAATGGCGCCGATGCCCTCGCGGGGCACGGCTCCCGGCCCGGCTGAGTCGTGGCCCAGTGGATTGTTCAGCCACCGCTGGTGCCCGCCGACGTAGATCGCCGCACCGGTCACCGCCACCGCGTAGAGCGAGTCGCCGCCGGTCTTGTTGACCCAGGTGGGTGTGATTCGCTCGCCGCTGCCGTACGTCTCGAATCTGGCCGTGCTGTCGCACAGCCGCTTCCCGCCTATCGGGCCGCCCGTGGTGACGACGGCGAAATAGCTGCCGTCGGGCGCGAAATCCAGGCCGCGTACGTAGGAGGGGAAGGCCTCCATGCACTTGGGGACGTACGCCTCGGTCCGCCAGTCGGCCACCTTGGCCCCTCCGCCGCGTACGTCGATCAGCCCGAGCTGCGGTCTCGACAGCCCGTCGAGCGTGGTGAAGGTGCCGTCGAGGGCGAGCCGTTCCGCGGTCACGGCGAGCGCGTAGACCTTCACCTTGGGCGTCAGCGGTGTCCCCGGCATGATCGTGAACTTCGGGTCGGCCGCGCCGGTCGACGTGTCGAGCCTGGCCAGGGCCGTGCGCGGCCGGGTGAAGTCGCCGCCCGCGTAGAGCTGCGCGCCGCGCCTGGCCAGCGTGGTCACCGTCCCGCCGGAGACACCGGGCGCGAAGTCGCGTACGACCGACCCGTCGAAGAGGTTGAGCCTGGCCAGCGCCGTGGCCTCCGTGCCGTTGACCGAGGGGAAGTCGCCGCCGACGTAGACCGTGCCGCCGTCGCCGGGGGCCAGGCTGTAGACGGTCCCGCCGACCTGCGGCGCGAAGTAGCGCAGGATGTGTCCCGTGGCGAGGCTGTAGGCGAAGACGTTGTCGCGGGTGTAGGTGTGGGTCCGTGACGCGTCGGCGACCTCGCTGAACGAGCCGCCCACGACGACGGTGCCGCCGACCAGGGTGATGGAGTTGACGATCCCGTCGAGCACGTGCGGGGTGGTGTCGACCGGGTCGGCCGACACGACGCGCGGGTGCGCGACGGGGGCCGTGGCGATGATCGCCGCGAGGGCGACACGTACAAGCATTCGCCAATTCCTAGCAGACGGTGAGTAATCATGTGGCTACTTTCCGTCGATTGTCGCGATGGTCATAGGCTTGGGCCATGACGCGTGCTCAGCTGGACAAGCAGCCGGATGAGGTCGCCGCGATGTTCGATCGCACGGCCCGGCGCTACGACTTGGTCAATGATGTGATCTCCCTGGGGCAGGTGCGGTTCTGGCGCAAGGCGGTGGCCGCCGCCGTCGACGCCGGGCCCGGCGAGATCGTGCTCGACCTGGGGGCCGGCACCGGCACGTCCACCGACGCGTTCACCACGCTCGGCGCCCGCGCGATCGCCTCGGACTTCTCCCTCGGCATGCTGCGCACGGGCGTGCGCCGGCACGGTGGCAACGCGCTGAGCGGCGCGGGGGTCCCGTTCATCGCGGGTGACGCGCTGCGGCTGCCGTTCGCCGACGACGCCTTCGACGCGGTGACGATCTCGGTGGCGCTGCGCAACGTGCACGACACCGCGCAGGCGTTGCGGGAGATGCTGCGCGTGACGAGGCCGGGCGGCCGGCTGGTGATCCTGGAGTTCTCGCACGTGACGGTCGGCGCCTTCGACCTGGTCTACCGCGAATACCTGATGAAGCTGCTGCCGCGGGTGGCCACGGTCTTCGGATCGAACGACGACTCCTATGCCTATCTGGCCGAGTCGATCAGGGACTGGCCCGACCAGCCGACGCTCGCGCGCACCATTCAGGAGGCCGGCTGGGAGCGGGTGGCGTGGCGCAACCTCACCATGGGCATCGTCGCGGTGCACCGGGGGTTCAAGCCCGCCTGAGTCGCCATTAATGCTTCTCGGCCCGGCTCTGCTGATATCACCGCCGGGAGATAGCGTTTATCGCGGGAATTAGCCGTTGTTCGGGCTTCACCTCGGCGACGCGGCTCAGGGTGGGGATGGTTCCCGGGAATTCATGGGCGGGCTGGTGTAGCGTTTCGCTTACGGAGTGTGACCGTGTTCGCTGCCGCGTTGTAACGGGCGTCACATTCCGCACGATAGGCTCCGAAATATCCGTGACGCTACGAAGGAGTCTGCCCGGTGCACGTCCGCGAGTTCGAGGTCTGATCTCCCCGTGGCGACCACCCAGGGCCCTTCGTCTCCGACGGAGGGTTTTCGTTCGTGCGAAGACCGCCCCCCGGCTGACACTTTGTCCAGGAAAAGCGTTAGACTGCGGGCCGACAAGTTTGTGAAGGGGTTCACAAGAGAACGAAGGCGCCACACCCCGAGGCCTTCGAGCGTGTAGGACAGGACAGTCCAGTGACCGTGCCAGCAGCCATAGAGGCTGACGCCGACGTCATCGTCGTCGGCGCCGGTCCCGCCGGTTCCGCAACCGCCTTTTACCTCGCTCGGGCCGGGCTCGACGTGTTGCTCCTGGAGAAGACCAGGTTCCCCCGCGAGAAGGTCTGCGGCGACGGGCTGACCCCCCGAGCGGTCAAGCAACTGCTCAACATGGGTGTCGACATCGACGCGCCCGGCTGGATCAGGAACAAGGGCCTGCGGGTGGTGGGTGGCGGGCACCGGTTCGAGCTCGACTGGCCGAAGCTGGAGCGCTTCCCCGACTTCGGCCTCGTGCGCACCCGCCAGGACTTCGACCAGATCCTCGCCGCCAACGCCGTCAAGGCCGGGGTGCGGCTGATGGAGGGTGTGAACGTCACCGGGCCCGTGCTCGACGACCGCAGCGGTCACGTGGTCGGGGTGACGACCAAGGACGGGGTGACCTACCGCGGCCGGCTGGTGGTGGCCGCCGACGGCAACAGCACCCGGCTGGCCCTGGGCATGGGGCTGCACAAGCGCGAGGACCGCCCGATGGGCGTGGCCGTACGCACCTATTTCGAGAGCCCGCGCCACGACGACGACTACCTGGAGACGTGGCTGGAGCTGTGGGACGGCGACACGCTGCTGCCCGGCTACGGCTGGGTGTTCGGCGTCGGCGACGGCACCGCGAACGTGGGGCTGGGCCTGCTCAACACCAGCGACCAGTTCAAGAGCATCGACTACCGCGATCTGCTCAAGCGCTGGTGCAAGGCGATGCCCGCGGATTGGGGCTTCACCGAGGAGAACATGACGGGCCCGATCCGCGGCGCCGCGCTCCCGATGGCCTTCAACCGCCAGCCCCACTACACCCGCGGTCTCGTGCTCGTCGGCGACTCCGGCGGCGCGATCAACCCGTTCAACGGCGAGGGCATCGCGTACGCCATGGAGACCGGCGAGATCGCCGCCGAGACCATCGTGAAGGCTCTGCGTGGGACCACCCCCGCGCAGCAGGAACGGACCCTGCGCACCTATCCTCAAGTGTTGAAGGACGCCTACGGCGGATATTTCACGCTCGGCAGGATGTTCGTCGAGGCGATCGGGAAGCCGGGGGTGATGAGCTTCGGGACGCGGCACGGGTTGCCACACCCGAGGCTGATGCGCTTCGCGCTCAAACTCCTTGGTAATCTCACCGACCGGCGAGGCGATGCGTCGGACAAGATCATAAACGCACTCTCGAAGGTCGCGCCACCAGCATGAACCTCACACTCACCCGGCAAAGTCATAGATCAGGCTGCGCGCCCGCGCGCGTGGCGACTCCAGAGGAGGCGTAGCGATGGACCTTTACGTGCCCATCCTGGTGCTCGCCGTTGTCGCGGGGGGCTTCGCGATCTTCTCGGTCGGCATCGCTCCCTTCACCGGTCCCAAGCGCTGGAACCGCGCCAAGCTTGACGCATACGAATGCGGCATCGAGCCGACGCCCCAGCCGGTCGGTGGCGGACGGTTCCCGCTGAAATACATGATCACCGCGATGCTCTTCATCGTGTTCGACATCGAGATCATTTTCCTTTACCCCTGGGCAGTCTCCTTCGCGCCGCTGAAGAACGACGCGGGCAGCGTGCTCTCCTCGGGCCTCGGGGTGTTCGCGCTTGTCGAGATGCTGCTGTTCATCGTCACCGTGCTCGTCGCCTACGCATACGTGTGGCGCCGCAAGGGTCTGGACTGGGACTAGAAATGGGACTTGAAGAGAAACTCCCCAGCGGGTTCATCCTCAGCACGGTCGAACAGGCCGCGGGCTGGGCGCGCAAGAACTCCGTATGGCCGGCCACGTTCGGCCTCGCCTGTTGCGCCATCGAGCTGATGGCCACCGGTGGCCCCCACTACGACCTGGCGCGCTTCGGCATGGAGCGCGCTTCGGCGTCTCCTCGCCAGGCCGACCTGATGATCGTCGCCGGACGCGTGTCACAGAAGATGGCTCCCGTCCTGCGGCAGATCTACGACCAGATGGCCGAGCCCAAGTGGGTCATCTCGATGGGCGTGTGCGCCTCGAGCGGCGGCATGTTCAACAACTACGCCATCGTGCAGGGCGTGGACCACATCGTCCCGGTCGACATCTACCTGCCCGGCTGTCCGCCGCGGCCGGAGATGCTGATCGACGCGATCGTGAAGCTGCACGACAAGATCCAGAACACGAAGTTCGGCGCGCACCGCGCCAAGCAGATCGACGAGCTCGAACTGCAGGCGCTGCGTACGCTGCCGCTGATCGACCAGGGGGCCGCGAAGTGACCTCGCCCGACAACCTCCCCGAGGTCCCCGCCAACGCCGAGGTCCCCGAGGTTCCGGCCGTCCCCGAGCCACCCGTGGCCCGGCGCGGCATGTTCGGCGCGACCGACGCGGGTGACACCTCCGGTTACGGCGGCCTCGTCGTACGGCGGGCACCCCAGCTCGCCACGCCCCGCCCGTACGGCGGCTACTTCGACGAGCTGGTCGACATGCTGGCCATGGACGACGCCATCGACCGGGTGGTCGTCGACCGGGGCGAGCTGACCCTGCACGTGAAGCGGGAGCGGCTCGTCGAGGTGTGCCAGAAGCTCCGCGACGAACCCGCCCTGCGGTTCGAGCTCTCGCTCGGCGTCTCCGGTGTGCACTACCCGCACCTGAAGGGCGAGGAACTGCACGCGGTCATCCATCTCTGCTCGATCACCCACAACCGGCGCGTCCGCGTCGAGGCGAGCGCGCCCGACGAGGACCCGCACATTCCCTCGACCGTCGGCGTCTACCCGGGCCATGACTGGCACGAGCGCGAGACGTGGGACTTCTTCGGGATCATCTTCGACGGACACCCCGGCCTGACCCGCATCATGATGCCGGACGACTGGGACGGCCACCCGCAGCGCAAGGACTATCCGCTCGGCGGCATCCCGGTCGAATACCGCGGCGCCACGATCCCCGCGCCCGACCAGAGGAGGTCGTACGCGTGAGCTACATCGAGCTGAGCGTTGACGAACGAAGTGAGGTTGACTCGTGACCACCGGATATGACGAGGCGACCGAGGGCAAGGTCTATTCGGTCACCGGCGCGGACTGGGACGAGGTCGTCAGCGGTGTCCGCGACTCCGAGGACGAGCGGCTGGTCATCAACATGGGCCCGCAGCACCCGTCCACGCACGGAGTGCTGCGGCTGGTGCTGACCCTCGACGGTGAGACGGTCACCGAGGCGCGCAGCGTCATCGGCTACCTGCACACCGGCATCGAGAAGAACCTGGAATACCGGACCTGGACCCAGGGCACCACGTTCGTCACGCGCATGGACTACCTCTCGCCGATCTTCAACGAGACCGCCTACTGCCTGGGCGTCGAGAGGCTGCTCGGCATCGAGGACCGGATCCCCGACCGGGCCCAGGCCATCCGCGTGATGATGATGGAGCTCAACCGGATCTCCTCGCACCTGGTGGCGATGGGCACGTTCGGCATGGAGCTGGGCGCGACCACGCCGTTCCTGTTCGGCTACCGCGACCGCGAGCTGATCATGGACCTGTTCGAGTACATCACCGGGCTGCGCATGAACCACGCCTACGTCCGCCCCGGCGGCGTGAGCGTGGACCTGCCCGCGGGTGCGGTCGACAAGATCGGCGAGTTCCTCAAGATCATGCCACAGCGGATCAAGGACATCCGCAAGCTGCTCGACGAGAATCCCGTCTACCTGCGCCGCACCAAGGACGTGGGCTACCTCGACCTGACCGGCTGCATGGCCCTGGGCATCACCGGGCCGATCCTGCGGTCCGCGGGCCTGCCGTGGGACCTGCGCAAGTCGCAGCCCTACTGCGGGTACGAGACCTACGAGTTCGAGGTGGCGACCGAGCGCGGCTGCGACGTGTTCTCCCGCTACCTGGTCCGGATGCGGGAGATGGAGGAGTCGCTCAAGATCGTCGAGCAGGCTCTCGACCGCATCGCCGGGCCGCTCAAGGGCGACCCCGTGATGATCGAGGACAAGAAGATCGGCTGGCCCGCGCAGCTCGCGCTGGGCCCCGACGGCTTCGGCAACTCGCCCGACCACATCGCGCACATCATGGGCAGCTCCATGGAGGCCCTCATTCACCACTTCAAGCTGGTGACCGAGGGATTCCGGGTGCCGGCCGGACAGGCGTACGCGTCGATCGAGTCGCCCAAGGGCGAGCTCGGCGCGCACGTGGTGAGTGACGGCGGCACCCGCCCCTACCGCGTCCACTTCCGCGAGCCGTCCTTCTGCAACCTGCAGGGCTTCCCCGCGATGGCGGAGGGCGGCCAGGTCGCCGACGTCATCGCCGCGGTGGCATCTATCGACCCCGTCATGGGAGGTGTGGACCGGTGACTTATTCACCGGAAGTCCGCGAGCGTCTCGAACGAGACGCCAAGGAGATCATCGGGCGCTACCCGAAGGCGCGGTCGGCACTGCTTCCGCTGCTCCACCTCGTGCAGTCCGAAGACGGTCACGTCTCCGACGACGGCCAGGAGTTCTGCGCGGAGATGCTGGGCCTCAGCAAGGCCGAGGTCGTCGGAGTCGCGACGTTCTACACCATGTACAAGCGCAAGCCCGCCGGCGACTACCACGTCGGTGTCTGCATCAACGCGCTCTGCGCCGTCATGGGCGGCGACCAGATCTGGGAAGAGCTGTCGGAGCACACCGGCATCGGCCACGAGGAGACGACCGGCGACGGCAAGGTCTCGCTCGAACGCCTCGAGTGCAACGCGGCCTGCGACTTCGCCCCGGTCATGATGGTCAACTGGGAGTTCTTCGACAACCAGACGCCCGAGTCGGCCAAGCAGCTCGTCGACGACCTGCGTGACGGCAAAGACGTACGGCCGACCAGGGGGCCGAAGAAGCTCTGTACCTTCAAGGAGGCCTCGCGAGTGCTCGCGGGCCTGCCCGACGACCTGGCGGGCGACGGCCCGTCGGCGGCGGGCCCCTCGCTGGAGGGCCTCAAGGTCGCCAAGGCCAACGGATGGAAGGCCCCAGAGGCATGAGCACGACTCTCACCCCGGTCCTGACCGCGAACTGGGACCAGGCCAACTCCTTCACCCTCGCCGGCTACGGCGAGTATGAGGCGGCCAAGAAGGCGCTGGGGATGGACCCCGACGCGGTCATCCAGGCCGTCAAGGACTCGGGACTGCGCGGCCGCGGCGGCGCGGGCTTCCCGACCGGCATGAAGTGGGGCTTCATCCCGCAGGGTGACGGCAAGCCGCACTACCTCGTCGTCAACGCCGACGAGTCGGAGCCGGGCACCTGCAAGGACATCCCGCTGATGATGGCCAACCCGCACTCGCTGGTCGAGGGCGTCATCATCACCGCGTACGCGATCCGGGCCAACCACGCCTTCATCTACGTGCGGGGCGAGGTGCTGCACGTGATCCGCCGGCTGCACGCGGCCGTGCGCGAGGCGTACGAGAAGGGCTACCTCGGCACCGACATCCTCGGCTCCGGCTACGACCTCGAACTCGTCGTGCACAGCGGCGCGGGGGCGTACATCTGCGGCGAGGAGACGGCGCTGCTCGACTCGCTCGAAGGCTTCAGAGGTCAACCGCGGCTCAAGCCCCCGTTCCCGGCCGTGGCGGGCCTTTATGCCTCGCCTACTGTTGTGAACAACGTGGAGTCTGTGGCCAGTGTTCCCTCAATCGTGACCAACGGGGCCGACTGGTTCGCCGGGATGGGCACCGAGAAGTCCAAGGGCTTCGGCATCTTCTCGCTGAGCGGCCACGTGACCAGGCCCGGCCAGTACGAGGCGCCGCTCGGCATCACGCTGCGCGAGCTGCTCGGCATGGCGGGCGGGATCCGCGAGGGGCACGAGATCAAGTTCTGGACCCCGGGCGGCTCGTCCACGCCGATCTTCACCAACGAGCACCTGGACGTGCCGCTGGACTTCGAGTCCGTCGGCGCCAAGGGCTCCATGCTCGGCACCCGGGCGCTGCAGATCTTCGACGAGACGACCTGCGTGGTCCGTACGGTGCTCCGCTGGACGGAGTTCTACGCCCACGAGTCGTGCGGCAAGTGCACGCCGTGCCGCGAGGGCACCTACTGGCTCAAGCAGGTGCTCAAGCGCCTGGAGAAGGGCCAGGGCACCGAGGAGGACCTGTCCACGATCACCGACATCGCGGACAATATCCTGGGCCGCTCGTTCTGCGCGCTCGGTGACGGCGCGACGAGCCCGATCCACTCCTCGGTGAAGTACTTCCGCGACGAGTACCTCAAGCACTTCGAGGTCGGCGGCTGCCCGTTCGACGCGAAGAAGTCCACTCTCTGGGGTGACCAGTGACAACAACCGCCGTAGAGACCAACCTGGTGACCCTCACCATCGACGGGTTCCAGGTCAGCGTCCCGAAGGGCACCCTGATCATCAGGGCGGCAGAGCTGCTGGGCATCCAGATCCCGCGCTTCTGCGACCACCCGCTGCTCGACCCGGCGGCCAACTGCCGTCAGTGCCTGGTCGACATCCCTGACGCCGGCAACGGCCGTGGCTTCCCCAAGCCGCAGCCGTCCTGCGCGATCGACGTCGCCGAGGGCATGGTGGTGCAGACCCAGCTCACCTCGCCGGTCGCCGAGAAGGCGCAGCGCGGGGCCATGGAGCTGCTGCTCATGAACCACCCGCTCGACTGCCCGGTCTGCGACAAGGGCGGCGAGTGCCCCCTGCAGAACCAGGCGATGTCCAACGGACAGGGCGAGTCCAGGTTCCAGGAGCAGAAGCGGACCTTCCCCAAGCCACTGCCGCTGTCCACCCAGGTGCTGCTCGACCGCGAGCGTTGCGTCCAGTGCGCGCGCTGCATCCGCTTCTCCGACCAGATCGCCGGCGACCCGTTCATCGACTTCTTCGAGCGCGGGGCCAAGGAGCAGGTGGGCGTCGCCGACGGCAAGCCGTTCGACTCCTACTTCTCCGGCAACACGGTGCAGATCTGCCCGGTCGGCGCGCTGACCGGCGCCGCCTACCGGTTCCGGGCCAGGCCGTTCGACCTGGTCTCCACGCCGAGCGCGTGCGAGCACTGCGCGTCCGGCTGCAGCCTGCGCACCGACCACCGGCGCGGCCGGGTCACCCGCCGCCTGGCGGGCAACGACCCGCAGGTCAACGAGGAGTGGAACTGCGACAAGGGCCGCTGGGCGTTCTCCTACGCCACGGAGCCCGACCGCCTCAAGCTGCCGCTGGTCCGCAACGAGGAGGGCGTGCTCGAACCCACCTCGTGGCCGGAGGCGCTCAGCGTCGCGGCCCAGGGCCTGGCCGCCGCGCGCGGCAAGGCCGGTGTGCTGGTCGGCGGCCGGGTGACGGTCGAGGACGCCTACGCGTACGCCAAGTTCGCCCGGCTCGCCCTCGGCAGCAACGACATCGACTTCCGCGCCAGGCCGCACTCCGCCGAGGAGACGCAGTTCCTGGCGCACGCGGTGGCCGGCAAGGGCATCGAGGTCTCCTACAGTGACCTCGAGAACGCCCCGGCCGTGCTGCTCGTCGGGTTCGAGCCCGAGGACGAGTCGCCGATCGTCTTCCTGCGTCTGCGCAAGGCGTGGCTGAAGAAGGGGCTCAAGGTCACCTCGATCGCCCCGTTCGCCACCAACGGCCTGGCCAAGATGGGCGGCACGCTCATCCGCACCGCGCCGGGCGCGGAGGCCGACGCGATCGGCGACCTGGTCGGCTCGCTCGCCGAGGGCACGATCGTGCTCGCCGGCGAGCGGCTCGCCGCGGTCCCCGGCGCTCTGTCCGCGCTGGTACGGCTCAGCGCCGCCTCGGGCGCCCAGCTCGCCTGGATCCCGCGCAGGGCCGGCGAGCGGGGCGCGGTCGAGGCCGGTGCGCTGCCCAACCTGCTGCCCATCGGCCGCCCGGTCGGCGACGAGAGCGCCAGGGCGGAGATCGCCAGGGCGTGGAACGTGGGCGCACTGCCCGACGCGCCGGGGCGCGACACCACGGGCATGCTGCTCGCGGCCCTGGAGGGGGAGCTGGACGCGCTGGTCGTGGCCGGTGTCGACCCCTACGACCTGGCCGACCCGGGCGCCGCTCTGGCCGCGCTGGAGAACACCCCGTTCATCGTCAGCCTGGAGATCCGCGCCAGCGCGGTCACCGACCGGGCCGACGTGGTCCTGCCGGTCGCCGCCGTGCAGGAGAAGGGCGGCACGTTCGTCAACTGGGAGGGCAGGGGCCGCTCGTTCGAGGCCCCGCTCCGGGTGCCCGGCCTGCAGAGCGACCTGGCCGTGATCGGCAGCCTGGCCGACCGGATGGACGTCCACCTGGGCCTGCCCGACGCCGCGGCCGCCCGGCGCGAGCTGAGCGCGATCGGCGCCTGGCGCGGCACCCCCGTCGCCGCGCCCAACACCGCCACCCGCTCGCAGCCCGCGCCGCGGACGGGCGAGGCGGTGCTGGCGACCTGGCACCTGCTGCTCGACGACGGCCGCCTGCAGGACGGCGAGCCGTACCTCGCGGGCACCGCCCATGCCGCGGAAGCGCTGGTCTCGGAGGGCACGGCGGCGGAGATCGGCGTCGCCGACGGCGACAAGCTGGTCGTCGGCGGCCAAGGACCCAACGCTGTCACGCTGCCGGTACGCCTCGCCGACCTTCCGGACCGGGTGGTCTGGGTGCCGGCGAACTCCGGCGGCTGCTCGGTCACGCGCGATCTCGGCGCGTCGACCGGCGACATCGTCACGATCGGGAGCGCCTCATGATCCCTGTTCTCGCGACTGATCCGACCCTTGCCGACTTCGGCAAGGACCCGCTCTGGATCACGATCATCAAGGCCGTGATGCTGTTCGCCTTCCTGATGATCTGCATTCTGTTCGGCGTCTGGTTCGAACGGAAGCTGATCTCCAGGATGCAGAACCGCATCGGCCCCAACCGGGCGGGCAAGTTCGGTCTGCTCCAGTCGGTGGCCGACGGCATCAAGATGGGCCTGAAGGAAGACCTCTTCCCGCGGACCGTCGACAAGGTGCTCTACCTGATGGCCCCGGTCATCATGGTGATCCCGGCCTTCCTGGCCTTCTCGATCACCCCGTTCGGGCCGATGGTCAACCTGTTCGGCGTGCGGACGCCGTTGCAGCTGGTCGACCTGCCGGTGGCCGTGCTGTTCATGCTGGCCATGGGTGCCATCTCGGTCTACGGCGTGGTGCTGGCCGGCTGGTCGTCGCGCTCGCCGTACGCGCTGCTGGGCGGGCTCCGGTCGGCGGCGCAGGTGGTCTCGTACGAGATCGCGATGGGTCTGTCGTTCGTCGGGGTGTTCCTGTTCGCGGGGACGCTGTCGACGTCGGAGATCGTCAAGTCGCAGGCGTCCGGCGGCGTGCTGTGGGGCGTGTCGATGCCCTCCTGGTACGTCGTCCTGCTGCTGCCGTCGTTCCTGATCTACGTGTTCTGCGCTTTCGGTGAGGCCGCCCGTATCCCGTTCGACCTGCCCGAGGGCGAGGGCGAGCTGGTCGGCGGCTTCCAGACCGAGTACTCCTCGTCGCTGAAGTTCGCGCTGATCATGATGGGCGAATATCTGCACACGTTCGTCGCCTCGGCGATGGCCATCACGCTGTTCCTCGGCGGGTGGCGGGCGCCGTTCCCGATCACGTGGTTCTGGGCCGGGGCGAACGAGGGCTGGTGGCCGCTGCTGTGGTTCTTCGTGAAGTTCGTGCTGGTCTTCTGCTTCGTGGTGTGGGTGCGGGCCTCGCTGCCGCGCGTCCGCTACGACCAGCTCATGTCGCTGGGGTGGAAGGTTCTCATCCCGGTCAACCTCGCGTGGATCATGCTGGTCGCCACGATCCGGACCGTCATGTACGTCAAGAACGGCGAACCCGGCTTCGAAGGCACCCTGGCGCCGGTGATGGTGGTCGCGGTGATCGTCATCGTCGGTGCGCTCGGCATCTGGGCCCGGTTCGACACCGTGAACCAGCGCCGCAAGGAAGCGAGGAAGGCGGAGGTCGAGGCGGAGTTCGAGGAGCTGTCCGACGAGCCAACGGCCGGTGGCTTCCCTGTGCCGCCGCTCGACCTGCCGCACTACCACGGGGTGCAGCACAAGGAGATTCCCAGTGGGACTAACTGATTGGCTGAACCCCGTCAAAGGCTTCGGGGTCACCTTCCACACGATGTTCAAGAAGCCTGTCACGGTCAACTACCCGGAGGAGAAGAGGCCTACGGCGCCTCGTTTCCACGGGCGGCACCAGCTCAACCGCTGGCCCGACGGGCTGGAGAAGTGCGTCGGCTGCGAGCTGTGCGCGTGGGCGTGCCCGGCCGACGCCATCTACGTGGAAGGCGCCGACAACACCGACGCGGAGCGCTTCTCGCCGGGTGAGCGGTACGGCCGCACCTACCAGATCAACTATCTGCGGTGCATTCTCTGCGGTTTGTGCATCGAGGCGTGCCCGACCCGGGCCCTCACGATGACCAACGAGTACGAGCTGGCCGACACCAACCGCGAGAGCCTCATCTTCACCAAGGAGATGCTGCTCGCGCCTCTGACCCAGGGGATGGAGCAGCCTCCGCACCCCATGCGGCTCGGGGAGACCGAAGAGGACTACTACCGGCTGGGACGGACCAATGGGTGAGACCATTACGTTCTGGGTGCTCGCCGTCGTATCCGTCGGCGCGGCGCTCGGCATGGTGTTCAACCGGAAGGCCGTCTACTCGGCGCTGATGCTCGGCACCGTGATGCTCTGCCTCGCGGTCCTGTACGCCGTGCAGGACGCGCCCTTCCTGGCCGCGGTGCAGATCATCGTCTACACCGGCGCCGTCATGATGCTCTTCCTGTTCGTGCTCATGCTGGTCGGCGTCGACTCCTCCGACTCGCTCGTGGAGACGCTGAAGGGCCAGCGCGTCTGGGCCGCGATCGGCGCGATCGGCTTCGGCGCGCTGGTCATCCTGGCCATCGGCAACGCCGTCTTCGCCAAGGAGGCGGGGCTGGCCTCGGCCATCGGGCAGGCCGGTTACATCCGCGCGCTGGCGCTGCTGTTGTTCACGAAGTACGTCTTCGCCTTCGAGATCACCTCGGCGCTGCTGATCACCGCCGCGCTCGGCGCGATGGTGCTGGCACACCGCGAACGCCTGACCGTACGGCCTTCGCAGAAGGACCTGGCCCGCGCCCGGTTCCTCGGCGATCGCCCGTCGGGTCTGCCCGGACCCGGCACCTACGCCAGGAGCAACGCCATCGACATGCCGGCGCTGCTGCCCGACGGCTCGGTCGCGGAGAGCTCGGTCAACCGCTACATCGCGCGGTACGACGTCGAGCAGGGTCATCTCCCTGAGGACCCGAAGCTCGCCGAGGCCATCAAGCACAGGGCCGCCGTCGAGTCGGTTGAGTCGGCCGAGTCGGTTGAGGAGGAGTCCAAGTGACCACCCATTACCTCGTCCTGTCGGGCCTGCTGTTCGCCATCGGCGCGATGGGCGTGCTCATCCGGCGCAACGCGATCGTGGTGTTCATGTGCGTGGAGCTCATGCTCAACGCGTGCAACCTCGCTTTCGTCGCCTTCGCCCGGCAGAACGGCAACCTCGAAGGCCAGATCATCGCGTTCTTCGTGATGGTGGTGGCCGCGGCCGAGGTTGTGGTCGGCCTGGCGATCATTGTGACGATCTTCCGAACCCGCAGGTCCGCGTCGGTAGACGACGCCAACCTGCTGAAGTACTAAGAGGTGACTGGTGGAATCTCCTGTTGAGATCGTCCAGCACACCGCCGGCGGCATGATCGGGGCCTCTTGGCTGATGATCGCCTTCCCGTTGCTGGGTGCGGCGATCCTGCTGATCCTCGGACGCATGACGAACCGGTGGGGCCATCTGCTGGGCGTGGCCATGTCCCTCGCCTCGTTCGTCGTGGCGGTGCTGACCTTCCTGGAGCTCATCGGTCTGCCGGCTGATCAGCGCCGCCAGGCCGTACATCTGTACGAGTTCATTCCCGGCATGGTCGACATGGGGTTGCTGATCGACCCGCTGTCGATCAGCTTCGCGCTGCTGATCACGGGTGTCGGATCGCTGATCCACATCTACTCGATCGGCTACATGGCGCACGACCCCGAGCGGCGCCGGTTCTTCTCCTATCTGAACCTCTTCGTCGCCGCGATGCTCCTGCTGGTGCTGGCCCACAACTACGTGGGGCTGTTCATCGGCTGGGAGGGCGTGGGTCTGGCGTCGTACCTGCTCATCGGGTTCTGGCAGTTCAAGCCCTCGGCGGCGGTGGCGGCCAAGAAGGCGTTCATCGTCAACCGGGTCGGTGACCTCGGGCTGCTGGTCGGGATGTTCGTCATCCTGGCCACGTTCCACACGCTGACCTTCAGCGACCTGGGCGCGCAGATCGCCAAGAGCCCGCCGTCCGGCGGCGCCATCACCGCGATCGGCCTGCTGCTGCTCCTCGGCGCCTGCGGCAAGTCGGCGCAGCTCCCGCTGCAGTCGTGGTTGCTCGACGCGATGGAGGGCCCGACCCCGGTCTCCGCCCTCATCCACGCCGCGACCATGGTCACCGCCGGGGTCTACCTGGTGGTCCGCTCCGGCGCGTTCTTCTTCCCAGAGGGGTCCCCGCAGGCGCTCGCCGTCTCGATCGTCGGCGCGGCCACGCTGCTGGCCGGTGCCATCATCGGTTGCGCGAAGGACGACATCAAGAAGGGCCTGGCCGGCTCGACGATGTCGCAGATCGGCTACATGATGCTCGGCGCGGGCCTCGGCCCGGCGGGCTATGCCTTCGCTATCGGGCATCTGATCACGCACGGCTTCTTCAAGGCCGACCTGTTCCTTGGTGCCGGGTCGGTCATGCATGCCATGAACGACGAAGTGGACATGCGGAAGTACGGCGGGCTGCGCAAGTTCATGCCGCTCACCTTCGCGACGTTCTTCGTCGGCTACCTGGCGATCATCGGGTTCCCCCTGCTGTCCGGATATTTCACGAAGGACGGCATCATCGAGACCGCGGTTCATCACCAGCCGGTGCTCGGCTGGCTGGCCGTGCTGGGGGCGGGCATCACCGGCTTCTACATGTCGCGGATGGTCTTCATGACCTTCTTCGGCGAGAAGCGCTGGGAGAAGGACGCGCACCCGCACGAGTCGCCTTCGGTCATGACCTGGCCGCTGATCATCCTGTCGATCGGCGCGGTCTTCCTGGGTGGCTACCTGATCATCAGCAACAGGCTGTACGACTTCCTCTCGCCCGCCGTGGGCACTGCTGAAGTGCGGCCGAGCTTCGACTTCACCAGCACTCCCGGCCTGGTCACGCTGGCGCTGGTCGCCGTCGGGGCGGGCTTCGCCTGGGTCAGGTACGGCAGGGCCTCGGTGCCCGCCGTGGCGCCGCGCGGCTCGTTCCTCACCACGTTCGCCCGCCGTGACCTGTACGGCGACGCGCTCAACGAGTCCCTGTTCATGCGCCCCGGCCAGTGGCTGACCCGCTTCGCGGTGTACTTCGACAACCGCGGCGTCGACGGGCTGGTCAACGGCCTGGCGGCGGGCATCGGCGGGACCTCGGGGCGTCTCAGGCGGATCCAGACGGGCTTCGCCAGAACCTACGCGCTGTCCATCCTGTTCGGTGCTGCCCTCCTGGCAGGCGCCCTGCTCCTCGTTGGGAACATCTGATGTCACCCTGGCTCCCGATACTCATGGCGGTGCCCGTCCTGGGCGCCATCGTGGTGGCCCTGCTTCCCAAGGGCAGTGACAAGCTGGCCAAGCAGGTCACGCTGCTGGTGTCCCTGGTCGTGCTGGTGCTGACGCTCGTGGTGGCGGTCCAGTTCAAGACGGGCGGCCCCAGGTTCCAGTTCCAGGCGGTCTACGACTGGATCCCGAGCTTCGGCGTGAAGTTCGGGGTCGGCGTCGACGGCATCGCGCTCGTCCTGATCGCGCTGTCGGCGGTGCTGGTGCCGATCGTGGTGCTCGCCTCCTGGCACGACGCCGACGGTACGCAGAGCGCCGACGGCACGCTGATCACCCCGAAGCGGTCGGTCAAGACGTACTTCTCGCTGCTGCTGGTGCTGGAAGCGATGATGATCGGCGTCTTCGCGGCGACCGACATCTTCCTGTTCTACGTCTTCTTCGAAGCCATGCTGATCCCGATGTACTTCATGATCGGGTCGTACGGTGGCGCGCAGCGGTCGTACGCGGCCGTGAAGTTCCTGCTCTACTCGCTGTTCGGCGGCCTGCTCATGCTGGTCGCGGTCATCGGGCTGTACGTGGTCGCGGGCAAGAACACGTTCATGTTCCCCGAGCTCGTCGGCGCCATCCAGGACCCCGCGACGCAGAAGTGGCTGTTCGCCGGGTTCTTCATCGCCTTCGCGATCAAGGCGCCGCTCTGGCCGGTGCACACCTGGCTGCCCGACGCGGCCGCGCAGGCTCCGGCCGGTGCCGCCGTGCTGCTCGTGGGCGTGCTCGACAAGGTGGGTACGTTCGGCATGCTCCGGTTCTGCCTGGAGCTGTTCCCCGACGCGGCCAAGGCGTTCACGATGCCGATCGTGGTGCTCGCGGTCATCAGCATCATCTACGGCGCGATCGTGGCCATCGGGCAGACCGACATGAAGCGGCTCATCGCCTACACGTCGATCTCGCACTTCGGCTTCATCGTGATGGGCGTGTTCGCCATGTCGCAGGTGTCGCAGTCCGGCGCCGCGCTCTACATGGTCAACCACGGCTTCGCCACCGGCGCGCTGTTCCTGGCGGCCGGCTTCCTCATCGCCCGGCGCGGCTCGCCGCACATCGCCGACTACGGAGGCGTGCAGAAGGTCACCCCGCTGCTCGCCGGCTTCTTCCTGATCGCCGGTCTGGCCGGGCTGTCGCTGCCGGGTCTGTCGTCGTTCGTCAGCGAGTTCATGGTGATGATCGGCACCTACACCAGCACCGCCTTCGGGTCCGGTGCGCTCGCGGTCGCGGCGATCGTCTCCGCGCTCGCCGTGATCCTGGCCGCCGTCTACATCCTGTGGATGGTGCAGCGGACGATGAACGGGCCGACCGCCGAGTCGGTCAAGGCGTTCAAGGACCTGAACGTGCGCGAGATCGTCGTGCTCGCGCCGCTCGTCGCGCTGATCATCGGCTTCGGCTTCTTCCCCAAGCCGCTGCTCGACGTGATCAACCCCACGGTCACCCAGACGCTGGTCAACGTGAAAGTGGACAACCCGGCTATCGCTGAGAAGGGGGCCGGCCAGTGAACGACGCTGTCGTGGCGCCGACCATCGAATACGGCACGCTGGCGCCGATGCTGCTGGTCTTCGGCGCGGCCGTCATCGGCGTGCTCGTAGAGGCGTTCGCGCCGCGCTACCTGCGTAAGTCGATCCACGTGCCCCTCACCCTGCTGTCGCTGGCCGGCGCGTTCGCGCTGGTCATCCTCCAGGTGGTCAAGGGCGCCGTGCCGACGGCGCCGGTCGCCATGGGCGCGGTCGCGGTCGACGGGCCCTCACTGTTCATCTGGGGCGTCATCCTCGTCCTGTCGTTCGTCTGCGTGCTGATGATCAACGACGAGGGTCACTTCGTCGCCTCGGCGGCGGCCGTGCCCGGCAGCGCCGATGAGGAGGAGGCCGAGGCCGCCGGTGGCTCGCACACCGAGGTCTACCCGCTGGTCCTGTTCGCGGTCGGCGGCATGCTGCTCTTCCCCGCCTCCCACGACCTGCTGACCATGTTCGTCGGCCTTGAGGTCATGTCGCTGCCGCTGTACCTGCTGTGCGGCCTGGCCCGTCGTCGCCGCCTGCTGTCGCAGGAGGCGTCGATGAAGTACTTCCTGCTGGGCGCGTTCTCCTCGGCGTTCTTCCTGTACGGCACGGCCATGGTCTACGGCTACGCCGGGACGGTGTCGTTCACCGGCATCAGCAAGGCACTGTCCACCGGCTCGCTGCTCGACCCGATCCTGCTGCTCGGGCTCTCGCTGCTCGGTGTCGGCCTGCTGTTCAAGATCGGCGCGGCGCCGTTCCAGGCCTGGAAGCCGGACGTCTACCAGGGTGCTCCGACGCCCATCACCGCGCTCATGGCCTCCGGCACGCTGGTCGCGGCCGTGGGCGCCGTGCTGCGGGTGTTCTGGGTGGCGCTGGGCAACATGGACTGGGACTGGCGGCCGGTCATGTGGGCCGTCGCGGCCCTGACGATGGTGGTCGGCGCGATCCTGGCGATCACGCAGACCGACATCAAGCGCATGCTGGCCTACTCCTCGATCGCGCACGCGGGCTTCCTGCTGATCGGCGTCATGGCCACGTTCGACAAGAGCCTGCAGAACTCCAGGTCGCTCTCGGCGATCCTGTTCTACCTGCTCGTCTACAGCATCACGACGGTCGGCGCGTTCGCGGTGGTCACGATGGTCCGCGATCCGGGCGGCGAGGCGGGTCACCTGTCCCGCTGGGCCGGGCTGGGCAAGCGCTCGCCGATCCTGGCCGGGATCTTCGCGTTCTTCCTGCTGGCCTTCGCCGGCATCCCGCTGACCAGCGGCTTCTTCGGCAAGTACGCCGTGTTCGCCGCCGCGCTGGCCAGCGGATCTGAGGCAGGTGACTCGCTCGGGGGCTGGATGACCGGGCTGGTCGTGGTGGGCGTCATCGCCTCCGCGATCGCCGCGTTCTTCTACGTGCGCGTCATCGTCCTGATGTTCTTCAGCGAACCGGCTGCCGACGGCCCCTCGATCGCGGTGCCCAGTACCGGGACCGTGGCCGTCATCGCGATCTCGCTGCTGGTTACGGTAGGAGTGGGGCTCTTCCCGCAGCCCATGCTCGACCTCGCCAACCAGGCTGCATCCGGCCTGTTCATCAGATAGGGGATCTGTATGTCCGCGCCTCCCGTGGTTGACCTTCCCATTGAGGACGAACGGTTGGCGCAGGACGTGGCCAACGGACTGGCCGCGGTCGAGAAGCTGCTGCGCTCGTCGGTGGAGAGTGAGGACGCCTTCGTCACGGAGGCGTCCAAGCACCTCATCGAGGCGGGCGGCAAGCGCTTCCGCACGCTGATGCTGCTGCTCGCGGCCCAGTTCGGGGATCCGTCGGCGCCGGGCGTCGTGCCCGGCGCCGTGGTCATCGAGCTGACCCATCTCGGGTCGCTCTACCACGACGACGTCATGGACGAGGCTCCGGTACGCCGGGGCTCCCCGTCGGCCAACGCCCGGTGGGACAACACCGTGGCCATCCTCACCGGCGACTACCTGTTCGCCCAGGCGTCCGACCTCCTGGCGGACCTCGGGCCGGAGCTCATCCGCATCCAGGCCCAGACCTTCTCCCGCCTCGTACAGGGTCAGATCCGGGAGACCGTCGGGCCGCGCGGCGACGAGGACCCGGTGGCGCACTACATCAGCGTGCTGGCGGACAAGACCGGGTCCCTGATCGCGGCCTCCGGCCGGTTCGGGGCGCTGCTGTCGGGGGCGCCCACAGACGTCGAGGAGCGGCTCAGCCGGGCCTGTGAGGCGATCGGGGTGGCTTGGCAGCTCGGGGACGATCTGCTCGACGTCGCCTCCACCTCGACGGAGTCGGGCAAGACGCCGGGGACCGATCTGCGGGAGGGCATCCGTACGCTGCCGGTGCTCTACGCGCTGGCCTCGGCTCCGTCGTCGCGGCTGGCCGAGCTGCTGTCCGGGCCGGTGGCGGAGTCGGACCTGGAAGAGGCCCTGACGCTGCTGCGGGCGGACCCGGCGATGAGGCAGGCACGGGCGGAGCTGGATGCCTGGGTGGACCGGGCTCGTACCGACATTTCCGGCCTCCCAGACATCCCCGCCAAGAACGCATTTTTGGCGCTATGTAACTACGTTGCTCAGCGTTCTGGGTGATTTCCTGACCCGGGCGGCGTGAGCCGTACGGATGCTGTCGTAGGTGAAGATGGCCAAGGCCAGCCACACGATCGAGAACCCGATCCAGCGGCTGGCCGGCATGGTCTCCTTCGCGATCAGCACCCCGCACAGGAACTGCAGGACCGGCGCGATGTACTGAAGCAGGCCGATCGTGCTGAGCGGCACCCTGATCGCGGCGGCGGTGAAGCACAGCAGCGGCACCGCCGTGATCACCCCGGCGCCGGCCATGAGCAGCGCATGGCCGAGGCCCTCGCTCCCGAACGTGGACTGCCCGCTCTGCCCGAGAAAGAGGATGTAGGCCAGCGCGGGGGCGAGCAGCACCAGGGTCTCGACGGTGAGGCTCTCGGCCGCGCCCACATTCGCCTGCTTCTTCACCAGCCCGTACACCCCGAAGCTGACGGCCAGCGTCATCGCGATCCACGGCGGCCGGCCGTAGTCGATGGTCAGCACCAGCACGGCCAGTGTCCCGAAGCCCACCGCCACCCACTGCAGCGGACGCAACCGCTCCTTGAGCAGCACGACCCCGAACAGCACGCTGATCAACGGGTTGATGAAGTACCCCAGGGAACTCTCGACCACGTGATCGGTGTTGACGGCGTAGATGTACACGCCCCAGTTGACGGTGACGATGACGGCCGCCAGCGTCAGCAGCGCGAGCTTCCTGGGCTCCTTGAGCAGCCCTCTCGCCCAGGACCAGTGGCGCCGCACGGCCAGCACCGCGAGAACGGCGACCAGCGACCAGGCCATGCGGTGCGCGAGGATCTCGAAGGCTCCTGACGGCTTGAGCAGCGGCCAGTACAGGGGGAACAATCCCCACATCGTGTAGGCGGCAGCCCCGAACAGCACACCGCGCCTCAAGTCAGGCATGTACCCCAGTTTCGGGCATTACTACCTTTAAACACAAATGCGGGATGCTGTACGGAATTATGTAGGACCGCTAAACGTTGCGGATTTTGTATCGTAGCTCGTAGGAGGTGGCACGATGGGTTGGCTGTTCGGCGGCAACAAGACATCGATGGTCCGTCCCGAGGACGCTCTGACCGGGCGTTCCGCGGAGATGCCGGTCCCGGCGCGACACGCGGTCCTGGACGCGCCCCTGGCTCCGCCGTACCCTCCGGGCACGGAGATCGCCGACTTCGGCATGGGCTGCTTCTGGGGCGCCGAGCGCAAGTTCTGGCAGACCCCAGGGGTCGTCACGACCGCGGTCGGCTACCAGGGCGGCTACACGCCCAACCCGACGTACGAGGAGGCCTGCAGCGGCCTCACCGGACACACCGAGGCGGTCCGGGTGGTGTACGACCCGTCGAAGGTGTCGTACGAGGAACTGCTGCGCGTCTTCTGGGAGGCCCACGACCCGACACAGGGCATGCGTCAGGGCAACGACGCAGGCACCCAGTACCGCTCGGCGATCTACTGGCACTCCCCGGAGCAGCAGAAGGCGGCGGAGGCGTCACGCGACGCCTACCAGGAGGTCCTGAAGGGCGCGGGCTACGGCGAGATCACCACGGAGGTGGCTCCGGCGGGTCCGTTCTTCTTTGCGGAGGAGTATCACCAGCAATATCTGTACAAAGTGCCCAATGGCTACTGTGGAATCGGCGGTACTGGGGTCTCCTGCCCGGTCGGTCTGACGTCCGGCGACGCGTAGGCATACGTAGCGGCTGGTCCTTGCGCAGAGCAAGGGCCAGCATTTTGCTACTTCGAGTAGTAAACTGAGCCTATGAGCATGCCTGAGCGAGACTTCGCCCCGGGAGACGGCCCGGCCGCCAAGGTCAGTGTGTCTCTGAGAACGGGCAACATTCGCGCTGTCCGAGAGCGAGTCGGGGCCCGCGGGTTTTCCGCCTACGTTGATGCCGCTGTGGAGCGCCAGATCGAGCGGGATCTCTTGGAGGAGGCCCTGCAGGCCAACGAGGCGGCTTCTGGGCCGATCCCACAGTCTTTGCGTGACGAGGCAGCGGAGTTGTTCCGCCGCGTCAAGTCCGCGCCCGAACTCCAGGAGGAGGACGGATGGCGCGCGCACGAAGCCGGTTGAGCGCGGGCACCGTCGTTCTCGATTGCGAGGGGCTCGTGCAGTGGTGCGAGGCGGACCAGCGGGTGACTGCGTTCGTACGGGAGGCGCAGGACAACGACTTTCGGGTTGTGGTCAGCGCCATGACACCGATCGAGGCACAAGACGTCCGCGTCAAAAGCGATCGTCTCAGGTGGTTTCTGTCCCGGCTGAAGATCGAGCCGGTGACCGAGGACATCTCGTCGCGCGCGATCGAGCTTCTGCGAGATGCCCGCCTGCACGGTCACAAGTACGCCATCGACGCTGTGGTCGCGGCCACCGCACTGCGCTCGGTGCGCCCTGCCATCGTCCTGACGTCTGACGAGGACGACATGAGCAAACTGTGCGGGAAGGCAGTGCAGGTCGTCCCTGTATGAGGCTGCTTGAGGGCCGATCGGGAGTCTCCGGAACTATTGCGGGAGGCGAACCACTACCACCGGCAGTATTTGTTCATGGTGCCGAACGGGTACTGCGGGATCGGTGGGACGGCGAGTGAGCGGAGCCGTTGGCGAGGTCGAGATCCTTTGGGCTGAGCACCGCAAGGTTCCGTTCCCCAATCTCCAGGATGGGGACCTGTTCGGAGACCTTGTGGTGGCGGACATGGGCGTCGCAGGGATCGTGGACTCGTATGTCAAGCAGCAAGGTGGCCCTATCAGCCCGCATCGGCGAAGCCGGCTCAGCAGCAGCGTTCACGATGTCCGCGCGATCAGGCGACGGATTCGCACCGTCGAAGGACGCGCCTACGTCGATCGCCTGCTACGTATGGCCGACCTGATACTCGGCAGTGCATCACCACAGGATGGGCACGGTCGGTAATCACCGAACTCTCTCTACAGAGTTCAAGGGGGTGCCGCCTATGGCGGCCCACCGCGCTGTTGAGAATGTCCCCAAACCGGGGGTGGGCTAGTCGACTATCATCCGGCTCTGTATGAAGTCTCGTATAGTGGGGGCTGTACGGAGTCATTGCGAATCTGCAATGACTCTGAGAGAGCAAGAAGCCCCCGCCGGGCGCCAATTCCAGACGAGGGCTCTTGCGCACTCGTGGGCTCAGGTAGGTTCGCCTACTTGAGCCCACCGCCGTTCACTAGCCAATCCAGGGTGATCAGTACCGCCCGAGTAATGAGCGGCCACCACTCCGGTCGTACAGGTAGCTCGCGGCGCCGGCTCTTATTGGCAGCCATAAGATTCCTTCTCCGAACCGGGGTTGGATGGGTATCGGGATCGACCACCGGATCGGTGCTGGTCGATCCCCCGAGTGGACAACCGACCGGCTATGGCTGCCGTTCTGAGACGGCGCAACAAAGCATAAAGGTAGTTCGGGGATAGAGCCCGGCATCTCGCCTTGCTCTGGTACGGATATGAGGCTTCTGGGCGTAGCCGCCGCAAGTTCATCGGCTATTCGTGCTAGTCAAAGGCTTGCGTCGATCAGATACCAAATCTTGGGAAACTTTTCTGCCGCCCCGCTTCCGGCGCTCGGGTCTGGAGGCCATGTGCTCCCGATCGGGTTGCCATCGAATCACCTACCTACCGCACGTGTTCCCGACCTCTGGAGTCTGGTCTCGGCGTGTAGATTCCCGGCCAGTTCCTCCAAGGTCTCTCCGCAACGCACGTTGGAGAGACCGCTGTTCTTGGGTACGAGGTTCGCTCGGATGGCGACCCAGCCGCCAGCCATGTCGATGATGTGCCAGCCAGGGAAACTGCTGAGCACCTGCTGCAAGGTCATGGGCGCGGTTGCGCTTTGGTGATCAGCGACGAATGCGGATGCGCCACGCGTAGGTGTGCGTAGCGAAGGGCAACTCGGCGCGCGGCGCGGGCTGGCTCGGTGGAGGGGTGCCATGCGTAGATCGCCCGGTGTCTGAGTGGGTTCCAGCCTGTGCGCCACCAGTACATCCCCTCCTCACACCACACGATCAGGCCGACCCAGACCGACACCATGGGCATGCCGTAGTCGTGATGGACGTCGGTAGTGATTCCATGAGTCGCTAGAGCAGCGGCCAGCCGTTGTGCGTCGACCACGGGTTGAGATGGAAGTGCGCTCATGTACAGAGCGTCGCTGTCGCGAAACTGCAGGTGAACGGCCTAGTGCTGCTGGTGGTACGCCTATTCTCGTTGCGAATATCGGTATGGCCGAGGTTGGCGACTTAACCTAGCGTTGTGACCCAGATACCGCCGCAGTTCTGGTCCGGGCCAGCCGTTGCCGCCGCTCTCGCCGAGTGCGATCTCCCAACCATCCTTGAAGAGGTACGGCAGGCACATGGATGGACGCAGGCCCAGCTTGCTGAGGCGGTCGGCTACTCCCAGAGCTGGGTGTCCAAGGTGTTGCGGGGTCGTCAGCCACTCACCGTGGACCAGGTTCGGGAGATATCCATCCGGATCGGAGTGCCGCTTCACTTGCTCCGGTTCGGAGCTCGAGGGGATGACGATCCGACGAAGCGCAGAGATTTCGGCAAGGCGGTGGCGTTGACCGCGCTGGCGGGCGTGGCCCTGCCCAAGCGCCTGGACGTGGACGAGACCACGGCTGCCACGCTGACCAGCATCACCGGTGCCCAGCGTCGCTTGGAGGCCATAACGCCTGCGCGTGAACTCGCCCGGCCGGCCGTGGCCCAGGTCGATCTCGCGAATCGCGTCCTCGGCCGCGCGTCGCGATCTCCGTCCGCTGATGAGGTCAGGGCTGGTCTGAGTGAGGCGGCAGGCTTCGCGGCCTGGGTACACGCCGACATGCAGGACACCGGTTCGGCGCGCTTCTACTACCGTCGTGCGATCGACAGCGCACGGCAGGCCGACAATGCGCTGCTGGCGGCGTACATGATCGGCAGTCTGGCCGCGTTCGAGATCGACGCCGACGATCCGCTGACCGGACTGAACCTTCTGGCGAGGGCGCGGCGGGAGATCGGCGAGCGGCCCCCGGCCACCGCTCGCGCGTGGCTGTTGAGCATCGAAGCGCTCGGCCACGCGACTGTACGAGATGAGGCGGCAGCGCTTGAGGCGTTGAGGATGGCTGAGTCGGCGGTACGGGCCGGTGAGCGGGCCGCCGCGCCGCCCTGGCCATGGGTGTTCCCTTTCGATCATGCGAAGCTGGCGGGTTATCGCGCTCTGGTGACGGTACGGCTCAAGCGGCCGGGCGAAGCCGTCGCCGCCTTCAACGAGTCGCTCTCGTCGGCCCAACTCGGTGCGAAGCAGCGTGGCGTGCTCATGACCGAGGTAGCGGCTGCCGAGGCCATGTCGGGGCACTATGACGAGGCGCTGTATCTGGCGTCCAATGCGCTCACAGTGGGAACGACGTATGGCTCGGAGCGTGTCCTGCACCGGGTCAAGACCTTCCGCCGAGCGTATGCCGGGCCGTCGTCCAACGCCCTGCGATCGTTCGACGAACGTCTTCACGCCACTCTGCTCTAGGGGGATCATGGTTCGCATCGCCGTCTCCGGCCATCGGGGTTTGCGGGAAGAGACTGCCGTTCTGATCGATCGGGCGATACGTGAGGCGCTCGTGGAGTACCTCCCCGACATCAGCGGGTTGTCCTGTCTGGCGGATGGCGCCGATCAGATCTTCGCTCGTGGGGTGCTCGACCTTGGTGGGGCGCTGGAGGCCGTGATTCCGGCCAAGGAGTATCGAGACGGACTGCCGAGTCAGTGCCATGCGGCTTACGACGAGTTGCTGGGCCGGGCGGCCCGGGCGCTCAGGCTGGACTTCGTGGAGTCCACTTCGGATTCCCATATGACGGCCAGCGAACGCATGCTTGACGACGCCGATGTGTTGTTCGCCGTCTGGGACGGACAGCCTGCCCGAGGCTATGGCGGCACTGCCGACGTGGTGGCCGAGGCCCGGCGGCGGGAGGTGCCCGTCCAGGTGATCTGGCCCGAGGGAGCCCGGCGAGACTAGGAGTTGGCGGCACTCTGGCAGCCAAGATCCGATCGTCCCTGACTTACTACTACATGTCATCGTTCGAGCGCGTCTGGGCCGGGGCAGTGCCGTGGTCCGGTGCGGAGATCTGAGAGGTAGCTCATGGGGCGAGTCGAGTACTGGAATGATCCGGGCGCACCGAAGGCGAACAGTCTGGTTCCGGCCTGCGGCACGGTCACGGTGGACGATGCGGGGCGCATCCTGATGCAGCGCCGACGCGACACCGGTCAGTGGGCTCTGCCCATGGGCAAGATGGAGATCGGGGAGACGCCGTCACAGTGCGCCGTACGGGAGACCGAGGAGGAGACCGGCGTTCGGGTGGAGCCGGTGGGCATCCTGGGCATCTACTCGGATCCCGGTCACATCGTGGCCTACACCGACGGTGAGGTCCGGCAGGAGTACGAGGTGATGCTGATCGCCCGTCCTGTCGGTGGTCGGCCGGGAGCCAACGACGAGGCAAGCGATGTCCGCTGGGTGGCCCCGGGCGACCTTCAGTCGCTGGACATCCATCCCACGCAATGGTGGCAGATCAACGACTACCTAGAACGTGGCTACCCCCACGTTGACTGACCTGGAATGGCTCAACGGGCACTTTCCAGGTTTGCGCTCTGGTCGCTAGTTAGCAGGTCGGATGGTGGGTCGCTCTCTAGAAGCACCTCTAGACCAGCAATACCTGTACAAAGTGCCCAATGGGTACTGCGGCATCGGTGGAACTGGTGTGGCCTGTCCGGTGGGCCTGACCTCCGGAGAGGCGTGAGTCTAATGTGGGCCTAAGGATCGCGGTTCTGTGCAGAAAGATATACAGTTGATGTATGGCCGTTCTGCACGATGCTACTGAGCTGAGCGTCACAGAAGCAGCTCAGCGAGGAGTTGCCCGTCTGGTGGCTGATGCGGAGCTGGGGACCGATCTGGTGGTCACCCGCAGACATCGGCCGGTGGCGGCCGTGGTGAGCATTCGCCGACTCAAGGAGTTGGAGGAGGCGGCGGCTGATCTGCGTGATCTTGCGCTCGTGCTCGCTCGGTCGGTCACGGACACGGGGGAGCGGGTCTCGCTCGATGACGTGCTTGCAGCCTTCGGGCAGACTCGCGAGTCGCTGGCCGCCATCCCGGACGATGAGTGAGTCGTGTCCGACGTCGTCTTTACGGCGCCGGCGGTCGACGACCTCCGACGCATTGGCCCAGATGCGGTGCCCAAGGTGCTCAGGAAGATCCTTCTCCTGCTGGATAATCCTGAGGCCGGTTACCCGCTCGGTGGGGAACTGACCGGTTTTCGGAAGCTGGTGATCGGCCGTAACACCTGGCGTGTCGTCTACCGGATCACTGAGGACAAGTCGGTGGAGATCTGTGAGGTGTGGGCTGTCGGTGAGCGTGCCGACGCGGAAGTGTACGCGGAGGCGACAGCGAGGGTTCGCGAGGCGGGTGCTGCCCGTCCTGAGTTTGTCCAGCTCGGCCAGGTGATCGAGCGTCTCGGCACGCTAGCCGATCATCTTCGGATTGAGGACGCACCCCCTAGAGAACCGGTTCCGGATTGGCTGGCGGACCGGTTGATTTACACGGTCGGGATGGCCCGCGAGGACGTTGCTGCTCTTGATCTTCAAGAGGCTGTCGACCTGTGGGCGGAGTACCGGTCTAGGCCTCATTAGGTCGCACATCTATTGCCTGAAGCGAAGCGCTACCCACGCGCGTCCTGAAACGCGCCGAGGAGATCCTCCGGTCGGAGGGCAATCACTCCTTGTGATCGTCCTTGACTCAGGTCCGTTGGTGGCCGTCGGCAGCCCCGGGATGTTCACTCTAGAGAGTGAAGGCAGAGGGCTGATAAGTCCTGATAATGAGCAGATGTTCGCAGCGGGCCGGGTTGGTAGGGCGGTTGACGGGGTGCTTGCGGTGGGCGTGGTCCTGGCTACGGTTGGGCCGCTTCTCCTGCCCGATCCCAAACCTTGGTGGATCATCGGACTGGGGCTGCTGGCGTCGGTGCCGGTGTGGTGGCGTAGGCGGGCGCCGATGGTGGTGGCGGTGGTGGTCGGGGCGGCGATGTCGGTGATGGTGACGTGGGAGAAGCCGTTCCTGCCCTTCGGGCCGCTGCTGGCCGTCTACACGATCGCCGACCTGAGCCCCACGTGGAAGAGGCTGGCGGCGATTCCGGCGATCGTCGCGGCTGTGGGTATCTCGCTGGTGCTGCCGGGGGAGAACGACGAGACCTTCCGGCTGATGGGGACTGCCTTCGTGGCCGCCTACGCGCTGGGCACCAGTGCCAGGGCGAGCCGCTCGCGAGCTGCCGAGCTGGCCGAGCGGGCGCGGCGGCAGGAGCAGGAGCACATCGCGGCGGTAGCCGAGGAGCGCACCCGGATCGCGCGCGACATGCATGACATCGTCACCCATTCCGTTGGGCTGATGGTGGTTCAGGCCGAAGCCGGGCCGGTGGTGGTGCGCAGCGACCCGGACAGGGCCGAGGCGGTTTTCGATGCGATCGCCGGCACGGGAAGGGGTGCGCTGGCCGAGCTTCGGGGGGTGCTCGCCGCGCTGCGGTCCCCGGGCGAAGGTGGCGGACCGGTGTGGGGCCATGCCGGCGAGCGCCTGGGCGAGTCGCTGTTTCAGCCCCGTCTGGCCAACCTCCCTGCGCTGGTCGAGCGCAGCGGCCTCGATGTGGTGAGCACGACCGTCGGTACCCCGCGCCCGGTCGCCGAAAGCGTTGAGGCCGCCGTCTACCGCATCGTTCAGGAGGCGCTGACCAACGTGCGCAAGCACGCCGGTACGCGTGCCGTACGCCTCACTCTGACCTGGCGGGAGAGCCTGACGGTGGAGATCGCCGACGACGGGCGGGGGCCGGGTGAGGGCGGCGGGTACGGGCTGGCTGGGATGCGGGAACGGGCGGCGGCATGTGGCGGGACGCTTAGGGCCGGGGCGGGACGAAACGGGGGCTTCTTGGTGGAAGCGGAATTTCTGCTTGAATAGCCCGCATGTTACGGGTCCTCATCGCCGACGACCAGGACCTGTTCCGCGCGGGGTTCGGGCTGATCCTGAACGCGCAGCCGGACATAGAGGTGGTCGGCGAGGCCGCCGACGGCGAGGAGGCGATCGCCGAGGCCAGGCGGCTCCAGCCGGACGTGGTCCTGATGGACGTGCGCATGCCGGGCAAGAACGGCATCGAGGCGACCAGGGAGATCTGCGCCACCACCGCCGCCAAGGTGCTCGTGCTGACCATGTTCGACCTCGACGAGTACGTCTACGACGCGGTCCGGGCGGGCGCTAGCGGTTTCCTGCTGAAAGACATCCGGCGCGACGAGCTCGCCCACGCCGTGCGTACCGTCGCCTTGGGTGAGGCCCTGCTCGCCCCGGCGGCGACCAGGAGACTGTTGGAGGACCTGGTGCGCAGGCCCGCCCACGGCGTCGCCCCCCGGCTGGCGGCCAGGCTGGAGGCACTGACCGAACGCGAGCGCGAGACGCTGAAGCTGGTCGCGCGCGGCCTGTCGAACGCGGAGATCGCCGCCTCGCTCGTGGTAACCGAGCACACGGTCAAGACGCACGTCAGCCGCATGCTCACCAAGCTGGACCTGCGGGACCGGGTCCAGGCCGTGGTGCTGGCCTATGAGTCCGGGCTGGTGGTCGCCGGTGAGAGTGACAACGGAGATCACACTCGAGACTGACGCGCCGGCAGGGTGGGGAAAAGCACGATCGTCGGTATGGAACGCATCCTTCTCACCCTCGCCTCCGCCGTCCTGATGCACTTCGGCACCGGTCTCCACCCCGTCTGGTGGCTCACCTGGCTCGCGCCGCTGCCCGTCCTGTTCCTGGCTCGCCGGGCGGGCAAGGCTACGGCTTTCGCCGCCGGGACGCTCGTCTGGCTCGCCGGCCAGGCGCAGATGTGGCCGTACTTCACCCGGACCCTCGAGATGCCGCCCGCGCTGGCCGCCGCCCTCATCGCGGGCCCCGCGCTCTGCTACGGCCTGGGCGTGCTGCTCTTCCGCACCCTGCTCGTGCGCGGCAGGCCGCTCCTGGCGGCGGCAGCCGTCCCGGCCGTCTGGGTCACCACTGAGTACGTCATGAACCTCGCCGGACCGCACGGGGCCTGGTGGAGCCTGGCGTACACGCAGGCCGACTTCCTGCCCGTGCTGCAGACCGCCTCTGTCACCGGGGTCTGGGGCATCACCTTCCTGCTGTTGTTCGTGCCCGCCTCGATCGCGGTCCTGCGGCCACGCGCGGCGGTGGTCTCGGGCGTGCTGGTCGCGCTCACGCTCGGCCATGGGTTCGTCCGGCTCGCGACGCCCGCCGACACCGGAGGACGGAAGGTCGCGCTGGTCGCGACGGACAACTCCGAGGATCTTGTCCGCCGGTACGGCGAGGCCATCGACACCGCGGTGGCCCGCGGCGCGGAGATCGTGGTGCTGCCCGAGAAGGTTTTCAAGACCGCCGACCTGCCGTTCGCCCGCCCGGGTGTGGAGGTGGTCGCGGGGATCGCCATGGAGACCAACAGCGCGGTGAGCTACCCCTCCGGCGTGCACTACGACAAGCACCACATGATCCCCGGGTTGGAGCGCGAGTTCCGGCCCGGTACCAGCTTGGCCTTCCTCGACGGCAATCGGCTCGGCCTCATCATCTGCAAGGACCTCGACTTCCCCGGCCTGGTCAGGGAGTACGGCAAGGCCGGCGTCGCCGCCCTGCTCGCGCCCGCCTGGGACTTCGACGAGGACGCGTGGCTGCACAGCCGCATGGCGGTGGTGCGCGGCGTGGAGAACGGCCTGGCGGTGGCCCGTGCCGCACGCGAGGGATGGCTGACGGTCAGCGACAACCGCGGCCGGATCGTGACCGAGCGCTACAGCGACAGAACGGGCATGACCACGGTCACGGCCACCCTGCCTCGGGAGGGCTCGGCCACCCTCTACACCGCCCTGGGCGACTGGGCCGCGTGGGCCTCGGCCGGGTTGCTGCTGCTCGCGCTCGGCGTGCTGGCCCGTACGAAGTCTTCCAACTCGGTGAGCGAGGGCCCGACCGGCGGGACCACGATGAGCCTGTCGACACCGAGCTCGGTGTAGGCGGCGACGACCTCCGGAGTGAGGCGCCGGCTGACGGAGACGCGCAGCCGCCGCCCGGTGTCATGTTCGCGCCGGCCGGCGCTTTTGAGGCAGAGGCCGACGAGGGGCACGCCGGTAGGTACCGGTGTCAATGGGAAAGGAGGCGGGTTTCGGATTGCGTGAGCTCAGCGCCTTGTTGTCCACGCCCGATCCGATGGATCACCAGGATCTGTTACGCCGCCACGTCGCCGGATGGGAGCAGCGCATCGCGCGGGCACGCGTGGCCAAGGACCTGATCGAGCACGCCTTCGCCTGCCCGCACCGTTTCGCCGACTGCGAGCACGCTCGTGACCAGATCGCCGCGCGTATCCCGCCTGCACCCCACAGCGGCCACGGAGGCGGCAACGGTAAGTGGCCGGAGGCCGAATCACAACGTAGATCAGCGGAACTGGCCCGTCCCGCCGGCCTGATGTCAGGGGATGAGGAGCATCCGCTGACCCGGCGCTCCTTGACCGAGTGATCCACACATTTATTGCCTGAAGTGAACCACTACCACCAGCAGCATCTGGTTAAAGTTCCGAACGGAACACTGCGGGATCGGCGGCACCAACGTCAAGCTGGGTAACCCTTCCGAGTGGTCATGCCCTACAGGGTTGACGACCTCAGAGGAGTAGATCTCCTGGTCTACGAGACCTCCGTGTACGGCGAGTACGCCGTCTCGGGGGTCTCAGTCGCTTCAGTGGCTCTTCTCGAACGTAACGAAGAGCCCTTTGGCTCCTGGATGTAGGGGTACAGTTAACATAACTGTAGTTCCCTTTCGGAGGTTGTCGATGGACAAGCCAGCCGAGATGTTCGATCGAGAGTACGAGTGGTCAGCACTGACCCGATTCATCACCGACCCACAGCCCGGCGCCACCTTGGGCGTGGTCTCCGGACGCCGACGTCAGGGAAAGACCTTCCTGCTCGACGCCGCTTGCCGGGCAGCCGGAGGGTTTTACTTCGGCGCGACCGAGGCCGCTGACGCCGAGTCACTTCGCCGGTTCAGCTCCGCACTCACCGAACATTCGCGACCCGCGACCCCGTATCACTTCGCCCATTGGTTCGAAGCCATCGACGCGCTCCTCGCGCTCGGCTCCGAGCGCCCGCTGCCCGTGGTGATCGACGAATTCCCGTACCTGGCCAAAGCCAACCCTGAGCTACCGTCAGTAATCCAGGAAGCTTTCAGGCCTTTGCGTGATCAGCGAACCACCTCCCAGACCAGACTCCTGCTCTGCGGCTCCGCCCTGTCCTTCATGGGCAAGCTACTGGCGGGTAACGCGCCCCTGCGCGGTCGGTCCGGCCTTGAACTGCTCGTTCGCCCGCTCGATCACCGCCTTGCCGCCGAGTTCTGGGACATCACCGATCCGCGCCTGGCTCTCATGGTTAATTCGATCGTCGGCGGCACACCCGCCTACCGGCGTGAGTTCGCCCGCGGCGACTCCCCGGCGGACATGGCGGATTTCGATGATTGGGTCGTTCGTACGGTCCTCAACCCAGAGACACCTCTCTTCCGAGAGGCCCGCTATCTCCTCGCTGAGGAACCCGACCTACGCGACACCACCCTGTATCTGTCCGTCCTGGGTGCGGTAGCCGACGGGAACGCCACTCGCGGCGGCATGGCCGGCTATCTGGAACGTAAGGCCACTGATATTGCACACCCGATCAATGTCCTCGAAGACGCTGGACTGCTCCACCGAGACGCCGACGTCTTCCGAGAGAACCGCCCGACTTACCGCATCGCGGAACCGCTGATCGGCTTCTACCACGCGATCATGCGTCCCGTCTGGGACCAGCTGGAACGCCCCGGCAGTGCGAACCGAGTCTGGCAGGCCAGCCGCCGCCGTTTCGTCAGCAATGTCCTCGGCCCCCACTTCGAACAAGTCTGCCGCGACTGGGCCTTGCACCACGCCGAACCCGATCTCCTTGGCGGGCTGCCCGCCCGCGTGGGGCACGGCACCGTCCATGACCCCACCACGCGCACTGGCCATGAGATCGACGTGGCCATCATCGGTATCGCCGATAGCGGCAAAGCACCCCTGCTCGCCATCGGGGAAGCCAAATGGAACGACACCATGGGCGCCGCACACATCGACCGTCTCCGGCACATCCGTGACCTCATCACTCGGGCCGACCGCTACGACACCTCACACACGAAGATGATCTGTTTCAGCGGAGCAGGCTTCAACGACAAGGCCCACCAAGCGGCAACATCGTCACCCGACCTCCATCTCGTCGACCTGCCCGCCCTCTACGGCCAGAACTGAAGCGACCACCCAGCCAGAGACGATCTCCGTTGCGGAGACGGCGCCGCTGGACGGGGTCGGCTCGGCGGTGATGCGGGCGGCGGTCTCCTCGCCGAGTCGCACGTATGGATCATCGGTCACTGGTTGGACTTCCACATCTGCTGGAACCGCAGCCAACTGCGGGAGTTGAAGCCCGGGGGGACGACGTCGAGACGGCCGTCGAGGCCGGTCAGGTGGGCAAGGGCGTTGACGGTCCTGACGTAGTTGAGCACATTGAGCAGGTAGATCCGGTCACGTCTGGTGAGCTCCTCGTGCCCGTCAAGCCGTCCGAGCAGCCGGGACGCCTCGCTCAGCCTCTTGACCGGGTACGGGTGCAGCGCATCGACAAGGACATACGACCGGGAATCGAGGAACACGACGTTGCCCCGGCCGACCATGTCCATCGTCTCGCCTGCCACTTGGCTGTAGTGCAGGGCGTTGCTGGCGAATCTCCGTATCTCGGTCATGAGCTCGGCGTCGTCCTGCGCCAGCAGGAACAGCCTGTTGAGCGACGGACTTCGTTGCGCGTCCAGGAACAACTCCTGGTCGAAACGGGCGGGCCCGACGTTCTCCAGCCAGCGCCGCCCTGCTTCCAGATAGACATCGGCAGGAGGGTTCCGGTTGGCGGTCTCGGCGTACCCGGTCGCGAGGTCCGGGTTGCGGAAGGTTTCCAGGCCGTCATAGCGATGCTGGACGGTGACGATCGCAGGCATCTCGTAGATGCGCTCGGGGTCGGCCCGGGCCGCGCCGACGATCTCGTTGATGACGCGCCCGGGCCATTTGATGTCCCGCACATACGAGTGCTGATCGGCGACGTGGTGTGCGCCGTGGAGATCCCGGAGCAGCGTGTAGCGGTGTTCTTTGTCGCGGAGGATGTCCAGCATCTGGGAGGCCACGTCGGCGAGCTTGACATGATCGGGGTCGAAGTCGGGCGAGCGCCAGTCCATGACCTTGGCCGATGTGTTGTGGTCGATTTTGACGATGCTGTCGTGGAGTTCGTAGACAAGGTGCTCGCCGCCGCGGGCGAGGTAAACCGGCTCCGCGTCGCCAGACCCCGAAATGAACTCTCCCGTTCTTGGACGAGGGGCGTAGACGGATTCCTTCGGTGACTGCCAGGAGGCCAGGGCGCTGTCCAGGGCTTCGGCGAACCGGTCTGTGTCGCGGAGTCGGCCGTGGTTCACCCCGTCGTGCAGGCGGCCGAACGCGCCTGGATCGAGTTCGTCAAGACGGCGCAGTGGGGCCTCGAACCGGGGATCACCGAACCTGGTGTTCCAGTGGTGGGGGACCTCTGGGGCGGTCAGATGCTGCCCGTCGGCGCCGAGCGCGCTGGAGAGGACGGTTTTGCCGAGCGCCGTCCAGTCCAGGTCGCCGTTGTAGAGCATGGTGGCCATGCTGGCCAGGCCGCCCGCCAGGCCGTACTGTGCCGCCTGGCCGTAGACGGAGTGGGTCGCGGCGGCGAGCAATTTCTCCCGCAGGCGCATCTCAGCCCGTGAAAGGCCGAGTCCGTTTGCCAGGGCGGGGGTGGACAGCCGGGTCAGCCCGCCGGCCAGGCCGCCTTTGAACAGGCCCATCAGGCCGCCGGTGGCCGCCGAGGTCGCGAGCTGGCGCGGGTCGAAGCCGTCGCGGCGGCCGCCTTCAATCTGCAGGTACTGCACGGCGGCGTCCATACCGGCGCCGATCGCGGCGAACAGCGCGATGTTGATCAAGGCCATTCTGGCGATCAGTGCCACGGTCAGCCTGGCCAGTTGCAGACGGGCTGGGATGATCGTGAGGCTGGAGCCGCCAGTGGCCACGGCGGTGGCGCTCAGGTAGCCGATCTGCACGACCAGCAGCCACACCGTGGCCTCGATCAGGTACTTCGTGTACTGGATCTGCACGCCGACCGCGTTCAGCTTGATCGCTGCATGGATCAGCCGGGCGGCCAGGTCGGCGACCTGCTTGTCGGCGGTCTTGGCGACATACTCGGCGAACGCCTGGTGGGCCGCGCCGTCCCAGGCCCGGCCGATCCGGCGGGCGCTGTACGGGTCGTCGGCCGCAGTGCCCTCGACGACCTGGTGGGCGGCCGTCACGCAGGCGTCGGCGAGCCGGAAGCAGCCTTCCTCATCGCCCTGCGGCCAGTCCGTCCCGACCACCCAGCCGATCCATGGCTTCATCCCCTCGGGGATGAGCCTGCCGTCGAAGCTCAACCGGCTCAGTCGTCGCCGTCGGCCTGTTTGTAGTTGCGCGCACTGACGCGCAACCCGTCGGCGCTGTCGCCGAGGGCGTCGAGATAGGCATGGAAGGCGTCGAAGATCCCGTTCTCGATCTCCGGCAGTTGCTTTTCCAGCTCGGCCCCGTACTGATCGTCCCCGAGCGTGCGGCGGTCGCGATCGAAGGCGGCGCGCAGGGTGTCGCGGGCACGAGCGATCCGCGTCTGCTCGTCCTCGACGAAGCGGGCGCCGCCTTCGAGGGCGGCGCGCTCGACGTACATGCCGTCGAAGGTCACCGGCGTGACGGCGCGTCCGCGCCGAGGTCGAGGGGCTGGGGCAGCAGCGAATCGAGGGTCGCGCCGGGGCCGAAGATCTCCTCGTACGGCAGGTCGTCGGGGATCAGCGGGCGCATAAGCTCCCCGGCGCAGGCGGTGGCCTGCGCGGTGGCTTGGGCTATCTGCTCCATGATGGCGGTGGCCAGTTCGGTGGCCGACAAGATGCGGTAGACGCGCGGGTTCAGCTCGATGGCACAGACCTGGCCGCGTGCTCCCACCGTCACGCCGACCATGCCGTCTCGGGTCCTGGAGGTGCACCGCAGCTCGTTCAGCTCGCTGTGCAGGTCGCGGACCTGCTGAGCGCGCCGGTTGTACTCAGTGGCCAGTTCGTCGATGGTCACACGAAAGCTGTCAGGCATTCCCATCTCCGTTTGTCCTAATATGTCCCCTGCAAGATCAATCTATCTTGCAGGGCGATGCGAGACCAGCGCAAACTCATCCGGGTACGCGGCCGAATCCCGGCCGCCGCCCAGGTCGCCGCCGAAGGATGCCAGACCACCCACTGCACCCTCACCATTCGGCATCCAAGGCTCCGACGCGCAAGAACGCATCAACCAGCTCCGCAACGCGCTGACCAAGCTCATCACCAAGCACGGCTGAACCGTCCGCGAGGAAGCACGCTGACCTGCACCTTCTTGCTTAGCGGAAATTTCCAGCCGGATATGACCAGGACCCGCACTCCCACACCGTCGACGACGCTCCACCGAGTGTGGGGTCGAAACTCGCGAACATCGACCGTTTCTCTCAGCGACTGGTGTCGAATCTGGCGAGCAGATGGCACCGCTTCGGACGAACAACGCCATGTGATCGAGAAAAAGGACAAAAATCCACTGCGCCGGAGCCCTGGGGTGGCGCCGGCGTCATTTGCCCTGTCAGCCTCGCGGCTGGCGAAGCCCAGGCCAGTCAGGGTAGTGATCGTGCAAACACCTTTCGAGCATGGCCGTTGACAGGCGGTATCCGCATGGGGTCATCCCATGCGCGGATGGAATTGATCTGGGTCTTTTCCTGAATTCCAGGAGGACTTCTCATCAACGTCGCAAGGGGTTGCGGAAGTCGCGGCTTTCTCGGGGATGTCGTGCACAACCGTCTTTGGCCGCCAAGGTCGCTGATTGGTGCGGATGCGAAGTTTTTGTCGATGGCTTCGAACCTATTGGGAGCTGGCCGCGAGCGATGGGGCATGTGCTCTGACCTGAATGTTTATTTATCCAAAATGTCCAAAGGTGTGATTTTGATGAAGATCTACTTGATGTTCGCGTTGTCGGCTGCGAGCGTGCTGGCAGTGCCCCGGTCCGCTCAAAACGGGGAATCGGGACCTGGGATAAGACGGGAAGAGGGGAAAATGGGTTACAAGAGGCTTGTTTCCCCGATGGTAGGGACTGGTGTCGCGCTCACACTGCTGACCGGCCCCGCTGCAACGGCGAATGCCGCGGGCAAGACTTCAGTAGTGAAATCTGGTGTGAAAGCCGCGGCGGTGCACCGGAAGTCGGCCGCATGCAAGAGCCCGCGAGGGAAGAAGATCGGCTATTCCAACCTCAACAAGGTGCGCTTGACCAGGACGCCTACCTACTGCTGGGCCTCTCGGGCACGGTGCCCTCACCTTCCACGTGGTCCTCGGGCCGCTCACGGCACAGATCGGCCCGCAGCCGGGCGCCCCGTTCGGCACCGTCCGGTCCCGAACGGGTATTGCGGCATCGGCTGGACGGGCGTGGCCTGCCCGATCGTGGAGTTCGCATCGGAGTCTCACCTGACGGCCGGCGCACGCCTGCTCGGCCACGATGACGTGTTGTTCAGTGAAGGAGCTGGGTAACAAAGGCCATCAGTTGGTGATCAGGTCGAAGGATTCCCAGGGGCCGATGGCGTCGCGGTTGGCGATGAGTGGTGCGGCTCCTGCGTTGTCGGCGCAGACGTATTTGGCGTTGGCCTGGGCTTTGAGGCTGATGGTTCCGTCGGAGTTGCTGATGAGCTGGAAGGTCTCCCAGCCTCCGACGGCGTCGCGGTTGGCGATGAGCGCTGAGGCGCCCGCGTTGTCGGCGGTGACGTATTTGCCGTTGGCCCGTGCCTTGAGGGCGATGTTGTCGTTGCCGAGGTCAACGCGGTCGAACTGCTCCCAGCCTCCGATGGCGTCGCCCTTGGCGATCAGGGGTTGGGCGCCGGCGTTCTCCGCAGTGACGTATTTGCCGTTGGCCCGGGCGCGGAGGCTGATCACAGTGGGGGAGGGCGTGTTGACGGTGGGCTGGGTCGGGCGTACGGCGGTGAGCGCGATCTGGCCCTTGAGCATCCGGCCGCCGTCGCCGGTGAGCCGCAGGTAGTAGTCCGACGAGCAGACCGTGCCGTCCTCGTCCAGGCCGAGCAGGCCGGAGCCGGCCGGGATCATCGAGGCGTTCTCCGCGGTCTTGGCGATCTGGTTGCCCTCGTTGAACTCGTCGAACATCGAGATGTAAATGCCCTGGGCGCCCACGCGGACCATGTTGTAGAACTGCCGCCACATGAAGTCGCCGTGCGTCCGCTGACGCCCCTTGACGTCGCCCGGCAGCACACAGGGCTGGTAGTCGATGCCGTGGGAGTTGCAGTACGCCTGGTCGGGGGTGTTGATGTTGGTGTAGAACGAGTCCGTGTCGGCGATCTTGCCGATTCTGCCGACCATCCAGGGCGAGAGCATGTTCAGGGCGTTGAAGACGTCGATGAAGCCCGGCCGGCAGTCGTTGATGCCCTGGCGCCAGTAGGTGGGCACGCCGCCTATCACGTAGCAGCCCTGGGCCTTGAACCAGTTGACCACGTCGAGGCAGGCCGCCGCGTCGGATGGATGCTTGTCCTCGGTGAAGCCGAATCCCCAGATGCACACGACGGGCTTGCCGTTCTGCTTGGCGTACATCGGGGATGCGGTCAGGGCGGACATCTTGGCGGTCCAGTCGGTCTTGATCTCGGGCTGGAAGTTCGCCCAGCCGGACACGTCGTACATGATGTAGAACTTGCGGCCGTTGGCCTCGGCGGCGCTGCGGACCTTGGTCGCCATCGCGTCGCGGGTCGCGCCTTCCCCGCCGTTCGGGTTGAAGCGCTGGAGCGCGGCGGTGTCGATGTTGTTCTCCCGCATCCAGCGGAAGTGCGTGTCGACGGTCTGCTGGTCATAGGAGGAGAACAGGGTCGCGGGCTGCCCGTTGCCGAGGTTGCCGTAGGCCGTCGTGTAGGTGCGGGTGTACTCCCGCATGTCGGGCCAGGCCACGATGGTGGTGTTGCTCGGCGAGGGCGGCTGGGCCGGGTTCTGGCTCCAGTGCCACCAGGTGTTGATGGGGGCGCCGTCGCCGATGCAGGCGAACCAGCCCTGATAGCCCACCGTGATCTTGCCGACCACGTCGCCGGGCGGGCTGGCCGCCGCAGCGGGCTTGGCCCCGATGGCGGCCAGCGCGGATCCGGCGACCGCGGACGTGATGAAGGTGCGGCGCGAAACGTGCATGCGATGCTCCCAAATCGATATGTGCTGTGGGCCGCCTCGACAGCAGCCGGAGGCGGCCCACAGCGTCAGTTGGTGATGAGGCCGAACGATTCCCAGGGGCCGATGGCGATGCGGTCGGCGATCAGGGGCTGGGCGCCGGCGTTCTCCGCGCTCGAGCTCGTCGTGATGGTCGCGTTGTCGGAGGTACGGCGGACGCGGATCTGCTGGGTGCCCCATGGGTTGATCACGGTGGCCTGCTTGCCGTACACGCTCTTCAGCCCGACGTACTTGACCTCGCCGGCCTCTCGCTCGGAGCTGACCAGGAAGCCGTCCTGAGGCCAGCGCGGGAGTCCCGGAGAGCAACGCGCGCGTAACGACCTCTTCACCATGCTCACCTTTGGGGGGTGAGGAAGTGGCATGTCACGCGCAGCTAACATTGGGTGTTTCTGATCGCCAAGAGGCGATTAATAGATAAGAAACCTACAAAATCCATCAAGATTCACCATGTATGCTCTGCTAGAAGCACGATTTCGTATGCACGCTCAGGATGTGTCCTGACATATGCGAAGCATGGTAGCGGCTCATTGATCGGAGGTTTGAATCGGCACTGATAGCCGCGATCACCAATGCCCGCTCATCGGGGTGATCTTGCCGGGCCTGGTGAGGTCTGCGTCCGAACCTTCACCTCGCGGCGGCCGTGGGAATCTGCCGGTGGATGTGATCGCGTAGCTGGAGGGCCTGGTCGGTGTCACTGTCATCTTCCTGAGGCGATCGCCGGCTCCCGGGGCTCTTGGTGCGCCGGCGCCAGCCTTTCGTGGAATCCGCCGTCGGGGGATCGCGTGATGATCCCGGTCTCCACTCCGTGCTCGGCCACGTGGTGATCCGTCTGCTGAAGTCCGAGGCAGATCCACCGGGTGATGACGAAGGCGATGACGGGGCCGATGACCACGGCGAACCTGAAGAAGATCGTCACAGCATCGACGTGCATCTGGAACTGCTGGGCGATCTGGTCGTTGGCCGCGGCTGCCCACAGCAGGCCGTAGAACGTGACGCCGGCGATCGCGATGGCTGTCTTCACCGGCGTCTCACGTGGGCGATCGAGCAGGTCATGCGCGAGTGTCTCGCGGGCCATGCGGCTCGTGGTCTTGGGCCGGCCCAGCGCGTCACGGCGGCCGCGTCGCGAGATGAGGAAGCGCTCGGCCATCGGGTAGGCGGCCAGGGCGGTGAAGAAGACCCCGGGTATCACCAGTGTGGGGATGAGGACCGCGAGGCTGAGTGTGTAGTGCCCGACGGTGAGTTCCCACCCGGGCATGATCCGGAGGGCGCCGTCGAGGAACCCCATGTACCAGTCGGGAACCGAGCCCGCCGAGATCTGCGTCGGCTTGGCAGGGCCGTACAGCCATATAGGGGCGATCTGGAACCCGAACCCGAGAATGATCAGCATGCCGATCGTCGCGAGTGCCATCATCGGGCGTGCGCTCCGCCGCGTCGGCAGCGAGGCGATGAACCGGGAGTGGCCGTGCCGCCGCACCAGCAGGTTGCGGGCGATCAGCAGCGCGGCCATGACGACCGCGATCAGCAGGTGCCCCCCGTACATGACCGGAATGACCCTGTCGCCGGGAAAGCCCGGGCCGAACAGCAGCGACAGCGCCCAGGTTCCCACCACGGGGATGGACTGCACTACCGACATGATCAGCCACAGGCTCCCACCCGACAACATGTCGTCAGGCAGGGCGTTGCCGGTCTCGCCCGCGGCCATGCCCAGCGCCAGCAGCGTCACCCAGATCAGCCACTGCCCGGTGCGCGGGCGACGGAACGCGCCGGTGAGGAACATGCGCAGCAGTTGCACCACGACGGCCGCCACGAAGATGAGCGCCGCCCAGTGGTGGACCTGGCGGATGAGCAGGCCGCCGCGCACCTCCAGGCTCAGACGCATGGTCGAGTCGAAGGCCTTGCTGACGAAGAGTCCGCGCAGAGGGCCGTACGAGCCGTCATAGGTCACCTGGGACATGCTGGGGTCGTAGAACACCATCAGCACCGCCCCGGTCACCGCCAGGACGACGAACGACCAGACGGCGATTTCCGCGAACATGAACGACCAGTGAGAGAACTGAAACGAGCGGTTTTTGGCCAATACCGAACGCATTTGGGCCCCCAAGCCTTGCCTACTCATATGACGGAATCGGGCCCGGGAGTGTGACGCCAAATGAGGCGGTGGCGACGGTGATTCGCGTCACTGCAGGACACCGACTAGTCGACGCCGGTGGGGAGCGAGAGGCCGGCGTAGACCTGGTTGAGGATGGTGGGCAGCAAGGCTTGGGCCGTCATCCGGCCGCCGGGCGACAAAGTCAGGTTTGTCCAGATCACCAGGGTGACGTCGTGGTCCGTGTCCCGGCCGATGAAGGAATTGAAGCCGGGCAGTTCACCGCCGTGGTAGTACATCGAGGCTTTCGGACCGAAGCGCTGGTAGGCGATGCCGTACCCGTACTTCTTCCCGCCAGGAGCGGCCGAGTCCTCGGCTTGCGGGCTGTGGAGCCACTGCTGCTGGAACGCGGGGTTGAGGACCTTGCCCGCCACCAGGGCCCGGATCCAGGTGGCCAGGTCGTCCGCGGTGGAGATGGCGCCTCCGGCGGCGGTGGCGTAGGAGGGGCTCTGGAGGGTGTAGTCCATCGGCCGGAGCTTGCCGGACCGGGCCGCCGCCTGTACGTCGGCGGGGTAGGGCCGGTCGACCAGCGCGTAGGCCGATCCGCCGTACATGTAGCCGTGTGAATAGGGGGTCGGGAGGGACAGGTCGCCGGCGGCGGGCAGCGAGGTCCCCGCCAGCCCGAGCGGGGCGAACAGCCGGTCCCGGAACTGCTGGGCCAGCGGGTGACCGCCCGCCTTCTCGGCGACGAGGCCCAGCAGCGTGTAGTTGGTGTTGCTGTACTCGTAGGAAGCGTCGGGTGCGAAGTTCGGCGGGCGCCGGAACGCGATGTCCAGCATCGCCTGCGGCGTCACGGCCTTGCCCGGGTCGGCGTCCATGGTCGCCGCGAGTTCGGGGGCGTCGGTGTAGTTGTAGAGTCCGCTGCGCATCTTCAGCAGGTCGGCGATGGTGATGTGTTCCCCGTTGGGCACTCCGGGAACGTAGGTGGACACCGGGTCGCTCAGCCGGAGTCTGCCGTCCTGGGCGAGGAGGATGATCAGCGCCGCGGTCATGGTCTTGGTGTTGGAGGCGATCCGGAAGTGGTCGCCCGTGGTGGGCGGCTTGGCCGTCCCCAGCTCGGTTGTGCCGACAGTCGCCCGGAAGGTTCCTTGCGGGGTGCGGAGCAGGACCACCGCGCCGGGAACCATGAGCTTCTTCGCCGCACGTTCGACGGTGGACCGGAACACGGCCGGATCGATGGGCTTCAGCGCCGACGGTGTGGAGTCGGACGCGCTCGCCGTCGGCGCGGGTTTGGCCGACGTGAAGGAGGAGAGGGCCGTGAAACTCGTCTCTGAGGGCAAGGCGCAGCTCGCGATCAGCAGGGCTGCGCCCGGTGCCAGCAGAGCCATGCGGCGGGCGGTACGCGACGCTCCGAAACCGGCTCCCATCCGGCGCGCACGGTTCGGTGCGTCGTCGTCAGCTCGGGAATTCCTCATGCCGGCATCACCGCCCCCGTGCTTGGTGGTCCGGTGCCGCGGCCAGGGTGATACGAACAGTGATGCGGAACGACCGCAGAGTCACAATTTTATCATCTATCGATACACGTGAAGGGTCGGTCGCCCCAGGGGCTCGCGGCCCGTTCGCCGCCCTTCCCCTCTCCCAGGGCCGTAGGCTCGCCATCTACCTCGACTGACCGGAAGACCACCATGACCGACGCCTTGATCAACCTGCTGCACGACGCGTTCCCCGACCGGCCGCTGCGGGTGGGCACACGTAGTTCGCCCATGGCTCTGTACCAAGCCAACGACGTACGCGACCGGATCCACGAGCGGGTACCGGGCCTGGACGTCGAGCTGGTGCCGATGACCACCAGCGCCGACCTGTGGCCCGGCGACCTGGCCGAACTGGGCGGGAAGGGCAACTTCACCAAGGAGATCGACCGCTCCCTGACGTCGGCTCAGATCGACATCGCCGTGCACTGCATGAAGGACGTTCCCGGCGACGTGCCGCTGCCTCAAGGGACCGCGTTCGGCGCCTACCTCGAACGCGAGGACGTTCACGATGTCGTCGTCACCCGCGACGGCACGCCCCTCGCTGAACTCCCCCAGGGCTCCATCATCGGCACGAGTTCCGTCCGCCGCCGTGCTCAACTCCACATGTACCGGCCCGACCTGCGGACCGAAGGCATCCGAGGCAACGTCAACAGCCGCCTGGCCAAGCTGGACGAGGACACCAAGTACGCCGCGCTCATCCTCGCCCGCGCCGGCCTCGGCCGGATCGACGCCGTGGACCGGCACTACGAGGTTCTGCCGCTGGAGTTCCACCCGGCAGACAGCGGGATCGTCTCCATGGTGCCCGCCGTCGGCGCAGGCGTGATCGGCATCCAGGCCCGTACCGCCGAAGACCCCATCATGCGGCTGCTCGACGAGCTCAACCACCCCGCCACGGCCGCGCACATCCTGGCCGAGCGCACGATGCTGCACCTGCTGCGCGGCCACTGCAACAGCCCCATCGCCGGACATGCCTCCACCACGCCGGACGGGCAGATGTCGCTGTACGGGATGGTGTTCAACCACGACGGCTCCCAGTTCGTCCGCGCCCACCTGTGGGGCGATCCGGGCGACCCGGCCACCCTCGGCTCCCGCGTCGCCTCCGATCTGCTCGACCAGGGCGCCCGCCACCTGATCACCGCGACTCGGAAATGAGCAGCGGGCCGACCGTCGAACCCGCGCCAGGCGACCGGCCGTACGGCTGCGTCATCACAGCCCATCTGCCGGCCGACGATCGCCCCGGACATTGACTGATCCTCCGAACGGCCAGCGACCACAGCCGGTGGCAACTCCCCGGCGGCCGAGCAAACCCAGGAGAAAGCCCGCGAGCGGCGGCCGAGCGGGAGACCCGCGAGGAGACCAGGCGTAGAGGTTCGGGATCATGATTCGGCCAGGGTGACCGCTCTTTCCAGGGCACGCCGGGCGTCCTGCGGCGAACGCCTGCCGAGGCCACAGGCAGGGGAGACGTCCACCGTACGAGAGAGGAGGCTCTCCACGGTGCGGAGGATCTTCCGCTGGTCGTCCGGTTCTTGAGCCTCGTGGACCAGGCCGGCGGCGAACCTGGTGTCCCGGGGTAACGCGGCGAGGAGTTCCAGAGCTCGGTAGAAGCCCGGTTCCAGCGGTGGCGGCTGGTCGCCCGCCGCCAGCGGAACGTGGACGTACTCCAGCGAACGCCCTTGTGGCCAGGCCCGCAGAAGCGCGTTGACCATGGACACCACAGGGGCGACGGTGCCTAATCGCTTCAGCGCCTTGTTGTTGAGGTCGCCGACGCACAGATGGACGCCGAAGCGAGTGCCCGGCGGTGCGGCGGCGACCTGCTTGGCCATGCCGTGGGCCAGCAGGCGCGCGGCCGCCGTCCGCAGTGGCTTGGGGGCGCGGGCCACCATGACCAGCTCGACGGGCACCTCAAGCTGGAACAGCACGTCCTGGCCGCCCCACCCGGCGATCTCCTCGATCTCATGGGCGAGCGCGTCCCGGAAAGGTGCGCGGCGGCTGAACGCTCTTGCCGGTCCGAAGGCGAAGAGCGCGAGGTCCAGGTCGCCGGGGATTCCGACCTGGAACGACACACCGTCCAGACGGTGTTCCTGGCGGATCTCCTTGAACACCTCGTAGCTTTCCCCGGCGGCGGCCGCGTGGCCAAGGCTCAGGGAGCTGGGGGTGAGCCGGTGTCCGCGCCTCACCTTGAAGACCGGGCGGTTGTCGTAGCCGGACCAGTCTCCGTCCGTCCGCAGCTCGACGTCCGGATGCTCGCGGAGGCCGTCGATGATGTGCGTGATCCAGCGGCGTCGGGCGCCGACCTCCCCGTCCGCCAGGGTCCTTAGGTACGGGCCCGCCACTTCTGCCACGATCGTCATGGCCTGGCGCGTATCGGCTGCCGGATGGCTTCCGACGAGATGGATGTGGCGGCTTGGCATGCTGCTCCTCCTCGTCAGCCCGCCACCACGAGGCGGCGGCCTCGTAACCGTGTTCCGCGTTGGGGTGTGCTCCCCGAGTGTGATGGGTGTCTTCCATCCGGTCGAGCGGTGGTGCCGAACGGGTACCGCGGGATCGGCGGGACAAGGAACCAGCAGGTCAGAGTGCACCCCGGCGGGTGCTCACAGGCAGCCGACCTGGCCGAAAGTACGCCCGATTGCCGGACGATCGGCCAGTTCAGAACGGGCCTTTCTCTCGATGAGCCGGCATCGCCTCAGTCATCACACTCAGGTCATGACCGACGAGAGTACGACGGAACGCCCCCTGCTCCCGCAGGCGCCGCGAGGTGGCAGGCTGACGGATGACCGACGCGGATCGGCGCCGCTCGCCACTGCCTCCTCCAGGAGGGGAGGGTGGCGCGTGCCCGCCGCCCTGATCGCGCTCAGCGCCATTCCCGTGATCGCCGGTGCCGTACGAATGACCGAGCTGACCGGCGGCGCGGCGATCACTCCGGACAACGCGCGGTTCTTCGCGATGCCGCTGCCCGTGGTGCTGCACATCATCTGTGTCAGCGTGTACAGCATTCTGGGGGCCTTCCAGTTCGCTTCCGGGTTCCGTCGCCGGCGGCTGGGCTGGCATCGCGTCGCCGGGCGGTTGCTGGTCGTATGTGGGCTGGTCGTGGCGCTGACGGGTCTGTGGATGACCCTGTTCTATCCCCGTCCGGAGGGGGATGGGGATCTCCTGGCCGGGATCCGGGTGGTGTTCGGGACGGCCATGTTCCTGTCGATCGTGCTCGGCCTGGCGGCGATCCGGCGGCGGGACATCGTCCGGCATCGGGCTTGGATGATTCGCGGTTATGCGATCGGGCTGGGGGCGGGAACGCAGGCGTTGACCCAACTGCCGTGGATTTTGCTCGTCGGCAAACCTGGAGAGTTCCCCAGGGCGCTGCTCATGGCCGCCGCGTGGGTGATCAACCTCGCCGTGGCCGAATGGCTCATCCGTAAGCGGCCGCCCAGGCTCAGCTCTTGACGCGGTTGGTCTCGTACGCCCACATGGCGATCTCGACGCGGTTGCGGGCGCCGAGCTTGGCCATCAGGCTGGTGAGGTGGGACTTGACGGTGCTGAGAGAGATGTGCAGCTCGTCGGCGATCTCGCTGTTGGTCCGTCCACGTGCCACGGTGGCCAGGATCTGTTCTTCTCGGTCCGTCAGCGCCTCGATGGGTTGTACCGGCGGTGCGGTGGGCCCGGTACGGGCGAAGGTCCCGAGCAGGCGGGCGGTGATGCTCGGGGCGATGAGCGCGTCGCCGTTGGCGGCGGCGTGGACGGCCTGGGAGAGCAGGCCGGCGCCGGCGTTCTTGAGCAGAAAACCTCGGGCGCCGGCTCTCAGGGCGGCGTAGACGTACTCGTCGAGGTCGAACGTGGTGATGACGACGACGGCGAGCGGGTCGTCGACGGTCGGTCCGGCGAGGGAGCGGGTGGCTTCGATGCCGTCGAGGCCGGGCATGCGAATGTCGAACAGGCACACGTCAGGGCGTAGGCGGCGCGCGAGTTCGACGGCTCGGCGCCCGTCGGCGGCCTCTCCGATGACCTCGATGTCCGGCTGGGCGTCGAGGATCATCGTGAGCCCGGTGCGGACGATCTCCTGGTCGTCGGCGACGATCACTCGGATGCTCATGTGGCCGATCCGGTGCGGGGCAGTGTGGCGGTCACGGTCCAGCCTCGATCGGGGTTGGGGCCGGCTACGCAGGTGCCGCCGAGCAGGTCGGCGCGTTCGATCATGCCGATGAGCCCATATCCCTGTGACCTGGCCGGCCGTTTGAGGCTGCCGTCGCCGTCGTCGCTTACGCGCAGGTGCACCGAGGCGTCGTCGGCGGTGACGCGGATCTCGATGCGGGTGGCGTGACGCGCATGTCGCCGGGAGTTGGTGACCGACTCTTGGGCGAGGCGGTAGATCGCGGCCTCGACCGATGGGGAGAGGTCGTCGAGGTCGTCCGAGATCTCCAGGCTGACGGCCGGGCCGGTGCGGCCTTGGCCGGCGAGTTGGCGGAGGTCGGCGATGCGCCGGCGGGGTGCGAGGTCCGCTGGTTGGTCATGGCGCAGGATGCGGACCATGGCGCTCATCTCGGTCAGGGCATGCGCGGCCTCGGCCTCGATCACTCGCAGCGCTTCGGTGGCGGCGTCCGGTCGCGACGCCGATGTGGCCAGGCCCGCCTGCGCGCGGATCGCCATTGCCGAGACATGATGAGCGACGGTGTCGTGCAGGTCGCGGGCCAGCTGCTCGCGTTCGCGCAGCTTGACCTGATCGAGCTCGCGTATCCGCGCCTTGGCCCGATATCGGAACGCCACGCCCAGGGCGACGACCAGGAACACCACGGCGAATCCGCCGATGGCGTCGGCGGGGCCGGGGTAGTCGGAGGCCACCGAAAAGCCGGCCTCGCCGAGTATGATCGCCAAGCCGATCACCGCCTCGCGTCCGGACCCCCACCGGAGCAACGAATAGGCCAGGAGCAGCAGATAGACCATGGTGTAGGTCTCTGGAGAATGGCCGCCCGTCAGTAAGGGGGCCAGAGCCAGGGTGCCGAAGGCGATCACGACCATCGGCAGCGGTCTGCTCCGGCGCCACAACAATGTGGGCACCAGCCCGGCCGTGACGATCACCGAGACGGCCCGCCACGGAAGATCCGGCCGCAGCACTCCTTCGAGCACCGCGAGCGGCACCAGCACCCCGACGAGTGCCCAGTCCCGCCACACCCGCGGCGGCGGGTTGGGGGGACGGGGCTCGTCCCACACCGAGCGGATGAGGGGGTGCACGAACTCATGGTACGAGAGCCGGTGCCGCTCCGGATCAGCCCAGAGTACGAGAAGCACGAGCAGGAGGAGTTGCGCCGCCCGGCACTGTTGTCTCCCTACTCGGTTGGTGACGGTCCGCCGACGATTGTCAGGTCGGTGAGGCTGCGCAGGCCGCCTGGTAGCGCGGTTATCGGGTTGCGGTCCAGTTTCAGGTGGCGCAGGTTGGTGAGGTTGCCCAAGGTGTCCGGCAGTGCGGTGAGGTGGTTGTCGGCCACGTTGAGTTCCTCGAGTGCGGTGAGGTTGCCCAGGGGCTCCGGCAGTGTGGTCAGCTGGTTGCCGTGCAGGTAGAGCAAGGTGAGCGAGCTGAGGTTGCCCAGGGTCTCGGGTAGGGCGGTGAGACGGTTTCGGTGCAGGCCGAGCTCCTCGAGGTTCGCGAGGTTGCCCAGAGTGTCGGCCAGCGTCTCCAGCTCGTTGCGATCCAGGTCGAGCTCGGTGAGCTTGCTGAGGTTGCCCAAGGTGTCGGGAAGCACCTTCAGCCGGTTGCCGCCGAGGCTGAGCCGGGTGAGGTTGGTGAGGTTGCCCAGTGAGTCCGGCAGGTCTACGAGTTCGTTGCCGCCGAGATTCAGGTTCTTGAGGGCGGCGAGGTCGCCCAGCGATTCTGGTAGCGCGGCGAGCCGGTTGTCGGCCAATCGGAGTTCCTGGAGATTGCGTAGATCGCCTACGGAATCCGGCAGCTCCACGAGCTTGTTGTCGTGCAGGTTCAGCCAGGTCAGGTGGGCAAGGTTCCCAAGGGCGTCCGGCAGCCTGATGAGCCGGTTGCTGTGAAGTTCGAGCCTGATGAGGGCGCTCAGGCGGCCCAGGGACTCCGGAAGCGCTGTGAGCTGGTTGTCCGAAAGATTGACGTGCGTGAGAGCCGTAAGGTCGCAGAGGACGGCGGGTAGCTCCGTGAGCCCGCAGCCACTCATGCCGAGCTGAGCCAGAACAGTGAGGTTGCCCAGGGAATCCGGAACAGCGGTGAGCGGATTACGGTCCAGATATAGCGCCGCTAGATTGCGGAGGTTGCCCAGTGAGTGAGGCAGTTCGGTGATTCTGTTGCCCCCGAGGAAAAGCCAGCCGAGGTTGGTGAGGTCACCCAGGAAGTCCGGTAACGCCGAAAGTTCGTTGTCCTGCAGGTGAAGCTTGGTGACATCGGTGAGGTTGTGCAGGGAGTCCGGGAGTTCTCGCAGTCCGAGCCTGGAGAGGTCAAGCTCGCGGCTGCCAGACGTGATGGCCTTCTCGATCCGCTGCTCCGCCGTTGTGCTCACTGTGTGTTCCCATCGGTTTCGTACGCCGTGACCGCGTCAGGTAGTCGTACTGGGTCGCGTCCCTGATTGTCGCCGGTGGTAGGAGCACGAGTGCGGTGGTGAAGGTCTTGGTGATGCCGGCGATCCTGAACCGGTGATCGGTCCGCATCGGAACCCCCTTGAGGGCCATGCCGGCGGCGGGCCTGCTACACGCGTTCGCCGTCCCGTACGTAGGCGACCGCTCCTGTCCGTACCAGCCGCTGGGTCTCCCGCCCGGGCGTCCGGAGAAGCGGCCGAATCTGGCGCTCGCCGAAAGCGGGAGCCTTTCAGGTGGGTGATCTCACGGACAGTGATCTCGATTCCAGTACGCGGCGCTAGAACTTGCGTAAACTGCAAGCTATGTTTCAGTTTATGAAACAGCCGCCGTCTGTCTTGCTTCCGCTGCTGCGTTCTCCCTTCCAGGGGGAGCTTCTGGCCTGGCTCTTTCTGCATCCCGGTGAAGAATATGCACAGGTTGAGCTGGCGAAGAGGTTCGATGTTTCCGCCTCGACCGTGACTCGCGAAGTCGATCGCCTCGCTGCCGCAGGTCTGGTCGTCGAGCGGAGAATCGGCAATCTGCGGATGATCCGCGCGGACACCGATGTAGTCGTGGCTCGACCGCTGACGGAGCTGCTCGCTCTGACATACGGGCCGGTGGCTGTGCTCGGTGAGCAGTTGTCTGACGTCGTTGGCGTCGAAGAGGCGTATATCTATGGTTCCTGGGCTGCGCGGTACTCCGGCGAGCCGGGCAAAGTGCCGAACGATGTAGACGTCATGGTTGTCGGTGCCGTTGACGAAGACGATCTATACGACGTCGCCAGGGCTGCGGAGCGGCAACTCGGCCGAGAGGTGAACATGCGGCGGTTGAGCCGTGCTGACTGGGAGTCCTCCGCCGGTGATCCCTTCCTGGAAACGGTCAGGTCCCGGCCTTATGTACGACTCAAGATCGAGAAGAGGAACAGCCGGTGAGATGGGAGCAGGGACGCGCCGTCCTCGAGGGCATGCTCGGACGTGGCGAGATCCAGAAGGTTGCGGCGAGCCGTTCGCAGGCCGAAGAGTTGCTCGTTCAGGCCGGAAAACACGTGGCAACGGCTCGCCTCGCCATGGAATCGGATCCGATCGGCGCATACCAGTTGCTCTACGACGCAGCACGTAAGGCACTGTGCGCCGTGCTTGAGAACCAGGGGCTCCGGGCCAGCAGCCGGGGTGGGCACATCGCGGTGTATGAGGCGGTCAGCGCGCAGCTCGATCCTCCGCTGGGTCAGAGTCTGCGCCCTTTTGACCGGATGCGCCGGCGACGGAACGAAGCAGAGTATCCGCGTCTGGGCTCACCAAGCTTCAGTGCCGACGATGTACGGGCCGACCTGGTCAGGGTCGAGACGATCATGGAGATCGCAGCGAAAGTGATCGATCAGATGCAGCCGTTCTGACAACAGCTTCGAAGAGCTCTCGGTCTCTGGGGCCGTCGGCGGCGCCACCGATCGAGCGTTCAGGATCTCCTTCCGCGCGCGTTCGCCGTCCCGAATGCCAGCAGTTGCGCGACGGTTGTAGCCCGTGAACCCATTGGGCAGCGTTACGTCACTTCCAGGGAGAAGATCGGCCGGGGGCCGGAGATGCTGCACTTCGACCGAGGTGCCGTCGGTGCCGGGTGTCTCAGCGCGATGAGCTCGATGAAGAGTCGTGTGCGTTGCGGGCTTCGAGCAGAGCGGGGAGATGGTCCTTGCTCCAGGCGCGTGCGGCCGCGATCAGAGTCAGCAGGCTGCGCCCCAACGGAGTCAGCTCGTACTCGACCCGGGGCGGGTTCTCGTCGTACGCGGTGCGTGTGACCAGGCCGTCACGCTGCATCGCCCGCAGGGTCTGGGTCAGCACTTTCGGGGTGATGCCGCGCAGTGGCGCCCGGAGCTCGTTGAACCGCCGCCGGCCGCCTTCGAGACAGAGCACGACCATGGCGGTCCACTTGTCACCGATCTGAATCGGCAGGGCGCTGGACGGGCACACGGGGTCGAACATGTGCGGGTCCAAGGGCTCGGTCATGCGCAAGAGGCTATCCCCAGTATCTTTGAGGTAATCGGTATCTCATAGATACCGTCCTTTCTGGCAACGACGTACGTGGCCAGATCGGAGTGACATGAGCAGCATTGTCATATTTGGGGCGGGTGGCCGGGCAGGACGAGCGGTTACGGCTGAGGCGCGGGAGCGCGGACACGAGGTCACGGCCGTGGTTCGGGATCCAGGCAAATACCGGGACATCGAGAAGGATGGTGTCCGGCTGGTGCGGGGCGATGTCACCGACGTACAGGCGATCTCGTCGATCGTGTCCGGTCATGATGCCGTGGTTCACGCGGTGAGCCCGTTCTCTGGGCCGGAGCAGGGGTTCGCCGATCTCGACCCGGAGTTCTACGTCAAAGCGGCCGACGCTCTGCTTCATGGTCTGGCGGAAGTGGGCGTGCCCAGGCTCGTTCTGGTCGGTCTGTTCGCGAATCTCAAAGACGCGCACGGGCGTCTGGTGATGGACGATCCCTCGAGCTTCCCGGCCGAGATCCGGCCGTTCGCCGTTGCGCACACCGCTGGGCTGGACAGGCTGCGGGCGGCGGAGGACACGGCGATCGACTGGCTCATGCTGACCCCGCCCGCGCTGCTGGAACAGGGAGGTCCCAGGACCGGCCGCTACCGGGTCGGAGGGGAGGCCGTGCCGCAGTCGGTATCCGCGCATCTGTCCTATGCGGACCTTGCGGTGGCGGTGATCGACGAAATCGACACGCCACGGCACCACCGCACCCGCGTCTCCATCTTCAACTGAGACTGCTACCGCTCTGCGCGCGGTCAAACCGCTCCCCTTGCTGAGCAGCCGACTCCTGATTTAAAGCCTGAATCAGGGAGTAGCATGAGGGGGAAGGGAGGGCCCATCCTTATGACCGATGTCAAGCCCAGGAAGTCTTCGGCGGGAGCGGCCAAGAAGCGAAAGCATCACACGTTCCCGGCGCAGCGTGGTGACAAGGTCGCAGGCACGACACAGGCCCCTCGCCGGAAAGAACTTGACGAGCGGGCGGCGCTGGCTCTGTTCGATCAAGCACAGCGGCTGGACGGAGTGGTTGCCGCCACTCATGAGGTCGGCACCCGCGACACGGTCAGGGAAGTCGTCCAAGACCTGCTTGCCCATGCCGAGCCAGTGCGAGCGACGATCGCATCGAAGATCCTCGGCGTTGATGAGAAGACCGTTCGTGCGTGGGTCAAGGAGGGGCTGCTCATCCCGGTCAGGGGGAAGCCGCGATTGATGCTTCAAGCTGAACGTCTGTACACCGTGGCAACGCTTGTCCAGGATCTACGCCGGACCGGCCGTACCCGAAATCTTATCGAGGCGGTCTGGTACCGCCTGCAGGACCGTCGGCTTCTTGAGGATGATCAGCTCGCCGAGGGCCTGCGGCAAATGCAGCAGGGCGAGGGGCGTCCGTGGCGGGAGATCAAGGCGGAGTGGAGTTCCAAGAATTCGGAGTTGGCCGTCGGTGAGGACTGAGGTCTATCTCTCGGTTCTCGCCGAGAAGCAGGCCGAGACTTTGCGCGGGGCGGATCTGAGGGCGTTTGTCGCCTTTGTCAGTGATCTGGAAGTGCGAGGTTGCGCGGCCCTCGGATACCGGCTTACCGGGGAGATTCCGGTGAGCCGGTTGTGTGTCAAGCATTTGAGAGATGCCACACGCGTCGTGGTCGCCTTCGAGGCGCCGGGTCGCGCATGGGTTCTGGTGCTCGGGCCTCATGATGAGCGCAACCGGGCACAGGATGTCTACGCCTCGCTGTGGAAGGTGTGCGGGCTGGATGTGCGACCGGCGGGCGAGCGCACCAAGCCCGCCTGCTGCGACGATGACGGCACGGATCCAGATTTGTCGGAAATTGACGATCTGGTGGCCCGTTGCCGTGATCTTGCCAAGCCGCCTCGGCGGCGTGCCCGTGCAAGAAGCTGACAAACTGCGGCCTGAACGGCAAATTGATCTAGCCGCCGGTTGGAGGGTTCGGCTCCGGCGCACGCTCGGTCTGCGGCTGCGGGACGCCCGGTGGATCGCTACGGGGGAGTTGCTGCCGCCGGTGATGGTCGCCGCAGCTGTTCGCGGGCGGCTCGCAACACGCGTGCGCGATGCTGTCCCCCGTCCGGCCTTCGGTGTCACAGGCTCAGCCTATGCGGCACGCGGAGGCCCGCTCAGTCGGATCAGTTGTCGGACGGGGGTTCGGCGGAGGGGGTGAGGTCGAGAAGGCGATCGAGCAGTTGGTGCATGTGAGCGCGGAATCGCCGCAGTGCTTCGGGGTCGCTGGGGCCGCGACGCTGTCCTGTCGTGTCGAGGACCCCGCTCAGTGAGAACCCCTGGATGCACCAGACCATCGTGTACGTGGTGAACAGCGCGTCGGCGTGTGCGGACTCCGCCAGGGCGGCGATGCCGTCGATGGCGTAGTGGGCCAGCGGCTGAGCGCTGAGTGACTCCAGCTCTTCGATGTCGCTGGCATCGGAGAGCCATCGGTGCATCCATAGCGCGGGAACCTCGGGATGCTCGACGCACAGGTCGATGTAACCGTCGATGAACCGGTGGAGTGCGGCCGGCCTCTCCTCGGGTGAGGCGGCTTTCAGGTCGCCGGCTCTGTTGTCGATGACGGATGTGAGCGCCTGTTGGGCGCGTTCCATGACCGCCAGGTAGAGGTGGCGTTTGGTGGGGAAATGCGGGGTGATGGCGGCCGTGTTCAGTCCGGCGGCCTCACCGATTTGACCGATGGAGACGCCGTCGTGGCCGAGCGCGGCGAACAGCCTGGTCGCCACCTGCAGGATCAACTCCCGCTCGTTGTCTTCTGGAGAGGCCATGGACGCGACCATAGGACCGCGATGTCGCCCGGCCTACTGCTCGATCGGCAAGCGCGAGTAAAAGTAGCTTCTTTCCGAGCTGCGAAGCGGGGCGCCCGCCATGCGGGCACTTAAGGGGACAATCAGGGATATTTCGGGAAACTTCGTGCTGATTTTGAAAGAGGCGTGAAGGGAAGTCGGGGTTTCGGCGGAATAGAGGTGTACCCCACAGAAGGGACACCATGCGAATGGCCGCTCCCCCGGACGTGCCAGTGACAGACGATGACGCCGCGCTCATCGAGCGGTCATGGCACCACCCGGAAGCGTTCGGCGTGCTCTACGACCGCTACTTCGAAGAGATACATCGGTACGTCTCCGGACGGCTCGGCATGCAGATCGCGGATGATCTGGCCGCCGAGACGTTCCTGGTCGCGTTCAGGAAACGGCAGACGTTCGACTCCGCCCGCGGTGCCGTACGGCCTTGGCTGTACGGGATCGCCACCAACCTGCTCGCTCAGCATCGAAGGGGCGAAACGCGAAGGCTGGAGGCTTTTCAGCGGGCACCTGCCGGCGAAGTGGCGGATGACGGGCACGAGGACAGGGTGACGGCGAGAGTGGCCGCCGCGAACGCACAGGGGCGGCTCGCGAAAGCGCTTGGACGTCTCTCCACCGGCGATCGCGACGTGCTCCTCCTCGTCGCGCTCGCCGACCTCACCTATGAGGAGGTCGCGCAGACGCTCGACATTCCGTTCGGGACCGTCGGCTCCCGGCTCAACCGGGTGCGTAAGAAGCTTCGCAGAGCCCTGGGCGGCGTCAATCCGATGATCGGAGGGTTCGATGGATGAGCTGAACGACCGCCCGGACGAGCTGGCCGCCGTACGCGATCTCCTCTCGACGCCCCGTCCCTCATCCGAGGTCGTCGACTCCGGCCGGGCCAGGCTGCTGGCGGCGCTGGCCGCGCCACCTCAAGCCCCTCAACGCGCACCGGAAGCCCCTCAACGCGTACCGCTTCGAGCCGCTCGAAGAGAGCGGTCGCGAAGGGGGCGGTCGCGGTGGTGGGCGCCGGTTCGCAACGGGTTGATCGGGGCGGCGTCGGCGGCCGCGCTGGCGCTCGCCGTGGCCGTGCCCTCGAACTCGCTGATCGACCTCTCGCCTGATCCCGTCGTGTCCGCCTCCGCCCCGCCGACCGCCAGGCAGATCCTGCTCGCCGCGGCGGTCGCGATGGCCACGGCGCCGTCCGACGGCGCCTACTGGCGCACCCGCGTCGTGACCGGGCAGCTGATCCTCTCTCCCGACCGCCAGTACGTCATCAAGCGCCAGTCCCTCCGTGAGATCTGGCTCACCAGGACGGACGGTCAGCGGGATCGCTGGACCGGCCGGTACCTCGGCGCGCGACCGGCGACACCCCAGGACGAGGCCGCGTGGCGAACCGCCGGGTCGCCGGGCCACTGGCAGTACCCGGCGGACGTGACCGGTTTGGGCCGTGTCTCTCCGGAGGCGCTGGTGGAGTCGGCGCCCGGTCCACCACAGGGTGGACCGCATCGCGTCGGATGGCGGAACGCGGACGGCATCCTGACCAAACAGCTGGTCAGCTGGACGGCCCTGAGTACGATCCCGAGCGACCCCACGGCGCTGCGCGCCTTCCTCGTGACCCACATCGCCCGGGAGAACGGCGCGTATGTCGGGCGCAAGATGGAGGCCGAGCTGCGCGAGAGCTGCCTGGAGATCATCACGGGGCTGCCGGTCTCGCCCGAGGTGCGTTCCTCGGCGTACCAGATCCTGGCCTCGATGCCCGGCATGAAGCCGGAGGGCGCGGTCACCGACCCGCTCGGCCGGGCCGGCCAGGCCCTGAGCTACCAGGTGATGAGGGACGACCGGCTCAGCGACGAGCGGCTCGTCATCGACGCGGAGAGCGGGCTGCCGCTGGCCACGGAGACGAGAATCGTCAGCCGGGTGGCTGACGGGCGGGACGTCGAAATTGGCTCTTTCATCGCATATCAGCGAATCGGATGGACGGACGAAGGGCCTGCACAGTGACAACATTCACTTTGGACGACGTGCGCACGCTGACCTACAAGGCGCGGGACGCCTGGTGGACGGTGTTCCTGGTCGATCCGCTCGCCGGTCGTCTGGTGGTCGGCCTGGCGAACCGTACCTCCATCACACCGAACCAGATCACCTGGAGCGCCTTCTTACTCGGGTTCGGCTCGGCGGGCTGCTTCCTGATGGCTGACGGTTGGGCGTGGCTGGTCGCCGGCGCCGTCCTTTATCACCTGAGCTTCGTGCTGGACTGCGTGGACGGCAAGATCGCCCGGCTCAAGGGCACCGGCACCGTGCTGGGCGGCTGGCTCGACTACGTCTTCGACCGCATTCGGGTGCTCACCTGCGCCCTCGCGCTCATGTGGGGGCGCTTCGAGAGCACTGGTGAGGAGTTCTACCTCGTCCTCGGCATTCTCGTCGTCTTCCTCGACATGCTCCGCTACGTTGACGCGCTCCAGGTCGCGAAGGTACGCCGCCAGATGCGCCGCAAACTGGACGAGGCGATCGAGGAGGTCACCGGCGTCCCGGCCGTCTCGTTGGAAAGGCCGGACCTGGAAGAGGCGGGTCTCGAATCAGGCGAGATCCGCTCCGCCGACTCGGTGGACCTGCAGCAGAACTTCCGTGCGCGCTTCGCCTGGTACATCCGCATCCGCGACTGGCTGCGCGACCACCGCGTCCGAGCTCATCTGATCAGCGGCATCGAGTTCCAGATGGCGGTGTTCATCGTCGGCCCGCTCACCGGGTGGATCGTGCCGGTGACCGTCGGTACGGCGGCCCTCCTGCTGGTCTTCGAGGCCGCGATCATGTTCAAGCTCTATCTGTCCTCCCGGGACCTCACCCGGGCGCTGGCGAAGATTCGCTCGACCCCGATGCGGCCTCCGGCGCCGGTGGCTCAGCCGCAGGGTTAGCGGCTGCGCGGGGCCTCAAGCGAAATCCTCGTCGGCGGGAAGGGCGAAGAGGCGGATGTACAGGGGGCGGGCGTCTGGGGGTGCGTCCTCGGCGCGGTGGCTGTATCTCAGCAGCAGGGCTATGTACTCCTCATAGAACCGGGCGAACTCCTCCTTGGTCATTCGGCCCATGCCGCGCGATCCCTTGGCCCAGTCAGGGTCGCGGCTGTAGGCGGCGGGGAAGCGTTCGAACAGTTCGCGATCCTCGTCCATGCCGATGCGGTGGAATTCGGCGAGTACGGGGCGGTCCTCGGGGGCGAGCTGGTCCGGGGTGGGGAGGCGGATGTCTCTGGGGACGTCGGCGCGGCGCCACCAGCGTTCCCGGCCGGTCGAGCGTTCGGGGATCTCCTCGATGAAGCCGTACTTCTCGAGCTGGCGCAGGTGGTAGCTGGTCGTGCCGGTCTTGGCGCCCAGCAGCTCGCCGAGGGTTGTCGAGGTGGCGGGGCCGTGCACGTTGAGGTGGCGCAGCATGAGTCGTCGCATGGGGTGGGCGAGGGCCTTGAGCCGCTCCGGGTCGTCGAGCACGAACGCCTCGTCATCCTTCATGAGGAGCAGCCTAGTCCTCCTGCAGAACGATATCTGCAGAGAAGTCTTTGCCGAGACATCTCTGCAGAGTACGTTCGGCATATGAGACGGATTCTTGCCCGAGCGGCAGTGGCTCTTGCCCTGTGCCTGCTCGTCACACCGGTCGCCGCGGCCGCCGCGGCCGCTGAGCCATCCCCACTCGCCGTGCCGGCTGATCTGCGGGCGACCGAGGTGAGCTTCCGGGGTAGTGGGGGGCTCGCCATGCATGGCACGGTTCTCGCCCCGGCCGAAGCGAAGCCCGGGGCGAAGGCCGGACGGCCGGGGATCGTTCTGGTGCACGGCGCGGGTACGGGAACGCCCCGCAAGCAGCTGCTGGGGGAGGCGGTGGAGTTCGCCCGCAGAGGGTTGTCCGTGCTGATCTACGACAAACGATCTGAGGGGTACTCGCTCTTCGACCGGTCCTACTCGCAGCTGGCCGACGACGCGCTCGGTGCCGTGGCCACGTTGCGTACGCAGCCGGGCACAGATCCGGCGAAGGTCGGGCTCTGGGGACTCAGCGAGGGCGGCTGGGTGGTGCCGATCGCGGCGTCCCGCTCGAAGGATGTCGCGTTCATCGTGCTCGTGGGGGCCAACGGGCTGGCGCCGTTGCGGCAGCAGACCTGGGCCGTGGCGGCCGGCCTGCGTAAGGCGGGGGTGTCGGGGTCGCTCGTCGAACGGGCCGAGCCCAAGCTGTACACGGCGATCGCCGACGGCGGGATGTTCCCCGAGCCCTACTACGATCCCGCGCCGACCATCGCCGCGGTACGCCAGCCCGTTCTCGGCATCTGGGGCGTGAACGACCTGCTGACCCCGCCCAAGGAGACCCCTCCCTTGTTCGCCAGGGCGCTCGAAGCGGGCGGGAATCGGCACTACACCTTCCAGTTCTTCCCGGGCGCCGACCATGCCGCCCACCAGACTCCTGACGGTGGCGTCACCCGCCTGAAGACGCTCGCCCCCGGCTACGCCGATCTGGTCGGGTCCTGGGTCGAAGACGTGACGAACGGCAAGCCGCCTACGGCTCAGACGAACGGACCGGCCCCCGTGCAGGCGTCGCTCACCGTGCCGATGGATCCTCCGGCCTGGTGGGAGGCGGCGTGGATGCAGGTGGTGGCGCTGCTGGTGTTCCTGGTCGCGTTCGGGGCGTATCCGGTGGTCGCGCTGGTACGGCGACTTCGCCGCGCTTCCCTGGTGCCGGTGTCCAGGGCCGCCCGGCTGGTGAGCGCGGGCGGGTTCGGGGTGGTGCTCGGGGCGTTCGGATACCTGTTCTACGTGGTCATGACCGGGGGCAAGCTGGCCGCTCCCGGGCCCATGGTGGCGGGTCACCCGGTGATCTGGGTGGCGTTGCAGCTTCTCGCGGTGGCCTGCGTGGTCGCCACCGTCCGGACGGCGCTGGCCTGGCGCCGGCTCCGCGCGTCCGTGCCGGGAGGGGAGAGGGTACGGCTCGGCCTCCTGCTCGCCGGTGGGGCGGTGTTCCTCCCATGGGCCCTTTACTGGGGGCTGCTGCTTCCTTGAGGCGTCCACTCGATGGTCTGTTCCGCACCGCGTACCCAGGTCACGTGGAGCGGCGGATGACCCGGGCGGATCACCTCGAACAGGTAGGTGTCCGGGCGGCCCGGCAGTTCGACCCGGCGGACGCTCTCGGCGCCGTCGAGGCGCGCGGCCAGCTCGGCGAAGGCGTCCGCGCACGGGTGCCGGACGCCGAGCGTCTCGCCGTCGTAGGCCAGCAGCACGAACTTCGAGAACATCAACTGCAGCAGTTCGAGATGGTCGTCGGGCATCGGGGGCTCCGGGGTTTCCGGGCCGAGCTGCCAGCAGACCGTACGCCGGAGGCCGCAGGACAGCGCCAGCAGGTTGCGCACCACGAGGTCGCGCGCGTTGATCCGATGCCGCTCGTCCTCCAGCTCCGGCGGGCAGCCCGTCATGAACATCTGCAGGGTGGGCGGCAGCTCGCTCATCCGCGCGTACAGCCGCTTCATGGCCTCCCGGGCGGGTGCGGGGGACAGCCCGCCCTTTCTGAACTCTTCGACCGTGAGCGTGTGCCACGGGGTCATGGCGCCGGAGCTCATGACGTCGGCCAGGTGTTCCATCACCTCCGGGTACTCGAGGAGGAGCGGACCGTTGTACTCGCCCGCCAGGATGGGCTTCTCGTGCCCGTACGAGCGCATCACGGCGCGGATGTCGTCGATGGTGGCCGGAATCCGGTACGGGTCGCCGTACAGGTGGATGTCGAACACGTCATAGGCGCCCTCGGCGATGAGCCGCAGGAAGAAGTCCCGCTCGCCGTCGGGGTTCTCGGGGGCGGGGAAGACGCCGGGCGGGCAGCCGCCGAGCACGACGCCGGCCCGCGGGTCGGCGGCCTTGACCGCCCGGTGGAAGAGGGTCAGCAGGTCGAGGTACTCGGTGGCGGTGCCGCCCCAGAACAGGGGGATGCACGGTTCGTTCTCGCACTGCCAGTAGCGCACGCGGCCCGCGCAGTGCGTCACCAGGGCCCGCAGCATCGCCTCGTACGCCGCCGGGTCGGTGGGCGGCGATCCGGGGAGCAGGTCGGTCGACCTGGTCGAGCCCCACATCGAGGCCGCGCTGAGGGTGAACCACAGCTCGGTGTCGTCGTCGGCCTGGTCCAGGACCGCGTCCACCGACGTCCAGTCGTAGCGGCCCGGCTCGGGTTCGAGCTGAGACCAGTAGAAGAACATCCGCAGCAGCCCGGCGCCCAGGTCGCGGGCCTGTGGGGCGAACGTGCCGGGCTTGGCGACCAGACCGTACTGGATGCCGCGGACCACGCCCAACCGGATGCCGTCTGTCGATGTCATGAGCCGTCCCTTTCGGAGGAGGTTGTCCGCCCACGATGGCGCCGCACGCTGGCAGCCCGCTGCTATCGCGCTGTCAGGCCGCTGTCGGACCGGCCAAGGCCGCTCTCCGCACCCGCCCGCGGCCGGGCGGAGGGCCCGGCCGCGGGCGGTGGGGTCATGGGGTCAGCCGGAAGCGACGTTCAACGCCGTACGCAGGAACTCCAACTGGTGTCGCAGCAGCCCTTCCACGGCCGCCTCGGCGGTCGGCATGTGCGTGCTCCCCGACAGCGGCAGCACCTGGTGCGGCCGGCCCGCCGCCAGCAGCGCGGCCGACATCCGCAGGGTGTGGGCGGCCACCACGTTGTCGTCCGCCAGGCCGTGCACCAGCAGCAACGGGCGGCTCAGCCGGGCCGCGTCGCCGATGGGCGAGGAGCGCTCGTAGTTCTCCGGCTGCTCGTCCGGGTGGCCAAGGAACCGCTCCCGCCAGTGGGTGTCGTACAGCCGCTGGTCGCTCGGCGCCGCCCCCGAGATGGCGGCATGGAACACCTCCGGCATGCGCAGCACCGCCGCCGCCGCGAGCGTGCCGCCGTAGCTCCAGCCACGGATGCCCACCCGGCCCAGATCGAGGTCGGGGCAGTGGCCGGCGGCTGCCCGCAGCGCCACGACCTGGTCTTCCAGCGGCGCGGTGAGCGTGTCTCCGTGGACCGTCTTTTCCCAGGCGGGGCCGCGTCCCGGGGTGCCGCGGCCGTCCGCCGTCACCACCGCGAACCCGTGCTCGGCGAACCACTGCGCCTCGGCCAGCCACCAGTGCCGGGCCCGGGTCACCAACTGCATCGCCGGTCCCGCGTACGGGGCCATCAGCACCGGCAGCGGACCGGAGCCCGGCCGGTGCCAGGACGGCAGCAGCAACGCGGTACGGATCGCCCGCTCGCCCGCGCGCAGCCACGTGACACGCGGGACGAGCAGCGGCTCCGCCTGGAGCGAGGCGATCTCCGCGCCGGGCCGTCCGTCGCGGACCACGCGGAACGAGTGACCGGCCTCGGTGTGCGAGGTGAGCAGCAACGTGCCACCCGCCTGCCGGCCGGTGTGCAGTCCGGGCCCGTCGCTCAGTCGTACGGGACCGCGTTCCGCGTCGTATGTCCACAGGTGCTGCTCGGTGGGCTCGTCACTCGCGGTGAAGAGCACGGATTCGCCGGAGACGTCCGCGATCGAGCGGATCTGCAGCCCTTCGGGGGTGACCGGACGGCCGTCCACGAGCAGCCGCCGGGTGCCGTTCAGGTCGCCGGTGTGCACCAGCGCGCCGGACGCGGTCCGCGCGGGCGTGCCCGCGACGAGCTGCACCCAGGCGGGATCGCGCTGCTCGTGCAGGAGTTCCGTCCCACCGGTGTCCGGATCGGCGGCCAGCACGCGCAGCGTGCGCTGGTCCCGGCTCTGCACGCTGATCAGCGGGCCGTGCGCGTCCCAGCTGACGGCGGTCACGTACTCGTACGCGACCCGGTCCCACCGCAGCTCCACGGAGCCGCCGTCGAGGTCGAACACATGCAGCGTGACCTCGGCGTTGGCCGTCCCGGCCGCCGGATAGGCGATCTCGCGCGGCGGCCGGGACGGGTTGGCGGGATCGGCGATCCACCAGCGCCGCACGGGACGGTTGTCCACCCTGGCGGCCAGCAGCCGGGTGCCGTCGGGCGACCACCAGTGGCCGCGCGCCCTGTCCATGGACTCCGCCGCCACGTGCTCGGCCAGCCCCCAGACGACCTCCGGATCATCGGGTACGGCCAGCCGCCGGTCATGCCCGTCGGCCAGCTCGACGACATGCAGCGCGCCGCCGGTCACGTAGGCGACCCGGCTCCCGGTGGGATCGGGCCGGGGATCGACCACCGGCCCGGCGGCGGGGACGGGCCGGGCCTCGCCGCCGTCGATGCGCACCGCCCAGAGCCGCCCGTCGACGGCGAAGGCGATGGTACGTACCTCGGCATCGGCCGCATAGGCCACCACACCGGTCGCCCGCTCCCGAGCCCGCTCCCGCCGAACCCGCTCCGCCTCCGGCACTGACCCGGTCGACTCCGGCGCCACGATCAGCCGCTCGCCCGTCTCGTCGGCGACCCACAAACAGCTGTCCCGCTCCGCACCCCCACGAGTCCGGAGAAACACCACCCGACGCCCATCGGGCGACAGGGTGAAGGCGCGGGGCACCCCAAGCGAGAACCGCTGAGTACGGGCGAATTGACGTGGAAATCCTGTGGTGTCCATAAAGGGGACTCTGCAGCGGATCACCAGGAACGATGAGGAAGAGTGAAGCACGCGGGGAGACTCACCGGCGGCTGGGATCGACTGATCCAATGGGTATCTTAGCAGGCGGGAACCGGCCAAGAAGGCGCACGTAACGGCGCCCGGCCCCGCCCACCGGAGGACCGTTCCCCTGGACAGTCCCCGGACATGGACGGCGGGTGGGGGTGCCCCATGCCGGCCGTACTGAAAACTCAGGCTTTGACCGACAGCTCCCACAGACGCGCGGCCGAAGCCGGGTCGAGCGCGTAGGCGGCGACGCCGTGGCGACCCCCGTGTCCGTCGCTCGGGAGGGCCTCGTTGCAGTCCTCGAAGTAGCGGCCGGTGACGCCGTCGAGCAGCGGCGACGCGGCGGCGAGCACCGACGTGGCCGCTCCCTGCCCGGTCGTCTTCCACGACATGTCCTCGCCGGAGGAGGCGGCGGCGGCGCGCAGCCGGTCGAGGTCCTCCGCGCTGACGTGACGCTGCAGGTTCGTGCGGATGCCGCCCGGCATCAGCGCGTTCACCGTGATCCCGTCGTCCGCCCAGCGCCGCCCCGCCTCCACCGCGAACAGCACGTTCGCCGTCTTGGACTGCCCGTACGCGGACCACGGCTCATAGGCGCGGTCCCGGAAGTTGATGTCCTCGAAGACGACCGGCGAACGGAGGTGCGCGCTGGAGCTGACCGAGACCACGCGGGCGCCGCCGGCCGCCGCGAGGGCGGCGTGCAGGCCGGTGGCCAGGGCGAAGTGGCCGAGATGGTTCGTGGCGAACTGGAGCTCCCAGCCGTCGGGCGTGTGCGCCTCGGGGCAGGCCATCACGCCGGCGTTGTTGACCAGGATGTGCAGGGGGCCTTCCCAGGCGGCCACGAACGACGTGACCGTGCTCCGGTCGGCCAGGTCCAGCGGAGCAACGTGGATCTGCTTGTTGCCGGTCGTCGCGATGATGTCCTCGGCGGTCGCCGCGCCCGTGTCGAGGTCGCGGACGGCGAGGGTCACCTCCGCGCCCGCCCCGGCGAGCGCGCGGGCGGTCTCGACGCCGATGCCGGACGCCCCGCCGGTGACGATGGCCCGCCGGCCGGTGAGATCGACGCCGGCCAGCACCTCGGCCGCGGTGGATCGGGCGGTGAACGGGGTGGTGATGCGGGTGTTCGCAGTCATGATTTCCCAGTCCTGGTCAGGGATGCGGTGGGAGAGCTCCGGACGGTACGATGTGAAGCGGAGGAGCCTCCACTAAGCTTCACTGTATTCGGAGCCTCCTCCGTTTAGCAAGTCTCGCCCCCCGAACCCGACAGGAGACGCCGTGCAGGCCGGGTCCCGACCGCTGCGCGCCGACGCGCGCCGCAACCGCGATCGGCTGCTCGACGCCGCCGTGCGCGCCTTCTCCCACGACGGTCCCGAGGTGACGCTCGACGCGATCGCCAAGGACGCGGGCGTCGGCATCGGTACGCTCTACCGGCATTTCCCCACCCGTGAGGCGCTCATCGAGGCCGCGTACCGCAACGAGCTCACCCGGCTGTGCGAGGCCGCGGCCAACCTCCTGCGCACCATGCCGCCCGACCAGGCCACGCGTGCCTGGATGGACCGCTTCGTCGACTACATGACGACCAAGCGCGGCATGGCCGACGCGCTGCGCGCGGTCATCGCCTCCGGCGGCAACCCGTTCGCGGAGAGCCGCGACCGGCTGGTCGGCGCCATCGGGTCACTGCTGACGGCCGGGGCCGCCGCGGGGGCCACGCGGGCGGACGTCGAGCCGGAGGACGTGCTGTCGAGCCTGGGCGGCGTGGCGCTGGTCGCCGCCGAGCACGGGCAGCGGGACAGGACCGGCCGCATGCTCAACCTGCTGATGGACGGCCTGCGCTACCGCGGCGACACCCAGCCCTGACGCTCACTGTCCCGTTCGCCACCCGGGCCGCTCAGCGATGATCGGGCTGGCGCGTGGTGAGGGCGTCGAGCAGGCCGGGGAACGCCTCGTCCATCTCGGCGCGGCGGAGGGCGTTCATCCGTGAGGTCCCGACGTAGTACTGGCGGATCAGGCCGGCCTCGCGCAGCACCTTGAAGTGGTGGGTAGCTGTGGACTTGGTGACCGATATGTCGAAAGCGCCGCACTTGAGGTCCTCGTCGGCGGCGTCGAGCTGCGTGACGATGCTCCGGCGCACCGGATCGACGAGCGCCTCCAGCACCTGCTGGAGGTCGAACTGCGACACCTCTGGGTGCGGCGGCGTACGTCCCATGGGCCACATAGTACGACACCTATCAAAGTTTGACAGCAATCGTACTTCTACTCCACAGTGGATCGCGTTTCACGGCGAGCGAAGGACGGTGGCATGGCAAGGACGGTGCGGTTCCACACGGCGAACCGGGTGGGAGCCACACCGATCGCCGTCACCCGCACCCGCGAGAAGAAGGAACGGCTGCTCAACGAGGGCGCGGCCGACGCGATCGTGTCCGACGAGGAGGACGTACCGGCCAGGCTGCTGGCCCTGACCGGCGGCAAGGGCGTCGACTACGTCTTCGACGCCGTGGCCGGTCCGGGCGTGACCGGCCTGGCGCGGGTCGTGGCCCCGGGCGGCACGCTCTTCCTGTACGGGGCGCTGAGCGGGCAGCCGACGCCGTATCCGGGGTTCGACCTGGGCATGCCCGCGCTGAACATCCGGACGTACACGGTGTTGGAGACCACGAAGGATCTGCGGCGGCTACGTCGCGCCGAGACGTTCGTCGCCTCGGGCCTTCGCGCCGGAGCCTTCCGGCCGGTGGTGGATCGTCTGTTTCCGCTGGAGGAGATCGTGCGGGCCCATCAGCACATGGAGTCCAACACCCAGTTCGGCAAGATCGTGGTCACCGTGACCCACTGACACCGATGTACCTCAAGCTTATTACTGACCTGTCCGTATCAACCGGCATCCCAATAATCGCGAATTCGGTCCGAGAGCTTTATAGGGCCACCCGCCTCCAGGGCAAAACCTCTGCTTTACCCCTGCGTATCTCGTGGCGCGGAATGGAAGACGTATCACCGGGATCCAGCAGCTCGGATTTCTGGCGACGGCTCGCTGAAACTAGGACCTCATGAGCGTGGCGGCGCAACTGGTGACGAGGTCCTCCGCATAGGCGGGGATCGGGTGGCCCAAGCTCTGGTGGCGGCGCACCGTGGCGTACGGCAGGTCGACCGTGGCCAGGAACAACTGCTCGACCTCCCGCGGCTCGCGCCTGTCCAGCCGTTCGGCCAGGGCGCGTACCGCGTTGCGGACCCGGCGGTCGCTGCGTTCCAGGCGGTCGCGGGCCTCCTGTGGCCAGTTGGGTTCGTCGAAGTCCGCCGGGCCGTACAGCAGGATGTGGGCTTCGTGCGGGTGTGCCCTGCTCCAGGCGACGACGTGGCGCGCGGCGGCGGGGGCGGCCCGTGCGGCGGGTTCGGTGTTGAGCGCGGACAGGAAGCCGTCCTGGAAGCGGTCGACGGTACGCAGCCACAGGGTCGCGAGCATCGAGGAACGGCTGGGGAAGCGGTGGTAGATCGAGCCGCTCGGCGCGTGGGCCGCGCGGGCGACCGCCGCCACGGTGACGGTGCTCGGGCCGCTCGCGGCCACCAGTTCGGCGGCCGCGTCAAGCAATCGGTCAACGTCGTGGCGAGGCGGTCGTCCCATGCCGTCGAGAGTATAGGGACAGGCTGAAGGCTTTCTGGACGCAAAATTGCCTCAGTTCTGGTCATCGCCCTGATGGTCTTGGTCATGTTCGCCCGCAGGTCGGCCAGCCGCTCTTCGGGCGTACCCCTCCAGGCGGACCCGGCGCCGGTCCATCTCCTCGACCCATTCTTCGGCGCGGCTCTCGTCCGCGCTCACCTCGACGGACGGGTCCATACAGATCAGCAGGGGGTACTTCACCAGGATCACTTCCTCTTTTTCCTCGCTCTTATCCCTACGACGGACGGCCCCCTCACAAACCGACAGGTGGACAGGGATAAGTCGGGCAACAGATATTGGACGAGGCCGACACCCTCATCCCGGAGGTCTGTATGGACGTGCGTCTGGATCATCTCGTCTGCTGGGTCTCGGACCAGCTTCGCGCGCTCGACTTCTACGAGCAGGTCATCGGCCTGCCCGGGGTACGTGCAGAGGAGTTCAGGGATGGCAAGGCGCCGTTCCCCAGCGTGCGGGTCTCCGGTGACACGATCATCGATCTGATGCCCGAGAGCGCGGCGAACCGCATCGACGAGGGCACCGGCGTCAGCGGCAGCGCCGGTCACCCGGTGAACCACTTCTGCCTGGCACTCGGCCGCGCGGACTTCGACGAGCTCGAAGCCAGGCTCACGCGGCACGGCGTCGAAATCACCGGCACCGGCTCGAACTCGTTCGGAGCCAGGGGCATCGCGCCGGACGTGATCTACTTCCCCGATCTCGACGGGAACGTGATCGAGGCCCGCTACTACGAGTGAGGCCCGATCGCCGCAGCCGGGTGAAAGTGTCGGGGCGGTTTGCTACACAAGACACCATGGGTGTGAGCGTCGACGAGTTCCTCAAACTGCTGCACGAGTTGCCCGAGGCGCGCCTGGGTGATCATGGTGGCACCTGGGTCAGCCTCAAGGTGCGCGACAAGGGCTTCGGTTATCTGTGGGAAGAGACCGAGACCGTCGGGCTCAAGGCGACGATCGAGGAGCAGATCGCGCTGGTCACCGAGCGGCCCGAGGTGTTCGAGGTCCAGTTCACCGCCGGCCGGTTCGGGTGGGTCGTGGTGCATCTCAAGCGGATCGATGCCGACGAGCTGTTCGAGCTGGTGGCCGAGGCGTGGTGCTTGACGGCGCCCAAGGAGCTGGTCGCGCCCTTCGAGGCTGCTCATAAAATCGGGCAATAGGGCGTAAAGGTGTCGGAAGAGGCGTTAGTCTCGGGCAGCGTGACAGGTTTGGACATCGAGCTGCGCGAGTGGTGCGCGGACGACGCTCCTGCGGTGCTGCGCGCGTTCCAGGCGCCCGACATGCTCAGCCAGGCGTCGTGGCCGATCGTGTCGCTCAAGGACGCGGCGGGGTGGATCGCGGGCTGGGCCGGCGCCGGGCACGCGTTCGCCGTCACGCTCTCCGGGCAGGTCGTGGGCAACGTCGCGGTGACGGGCATCGACGGCAACGGCAACGGCTGGGTCTCCTACTGGACGGTGCCCGAGGCCAGGAGCAGGGGTGTCGCGGCGGCGGCCATGGTCGAGCTGACCCGCTGGGCCTTCCGCGAACGCGGCCTGTACCGGCTGGAGCTGGGACACCGTACGAACAACCCGGCCTCGTGCCGGGTGGCGACGAAGGCGGGCTTCCGCCCGGAGGGCATCGAACGCCAGAAGCTCCGCTATGACGGCCGCCGCTACGACGTCGAACGCCACGCCCGCCTCGCCACCGACTGACCCACCACCGAGCGCCTGGTCATCGGTGGGCGGGCTGATCTAGGCTCGGGGGGTGGACAGCGAGAGCCTGGCCGCGGCCGGCCTGCTGGCGGCGCTGAGCCGGGCGGCGGAGATCCTCGCCGAGTTACACCACCCGTTCGTCAGGAACGAGCCCTTCTCCTATTTCTTCCCGCCCGCCGGTGCCCGGACCGGGACCACGTTCACCCTCCCCGACGGCCGTGAGCTCAGCTTCACCGTCTCCATCGCGGCCGTCGACGGCGCGTTCCACGTCGACGGGGAGGTCTCCGTCGAGAGCGACGTGTTGCTGGCGCTGCCGCGCAAGACCACGTCCAGCATCCGCGACGGGCTCGCCGTGCTCGACGACTACGCGGCCGAGCTGGCCGCCCCGGCCGGGCGGTTCATCGACCAGCAATTGGACGAAATTGTCTAATTGTCAGACAATGATGGGCATGAAGAACGGACCTCTCGCTGTCGTCGGCGCCTCCGTGCTCTGGGGGACGGCCGGCACGGCGGGACTGCTCGTCTCGGCCGACTCCATCGCCTTGGCCGCTGCCCGGCTGGTCATCGGCGGTGCGGCGCTCGCCCTGTTCGCGTGGACGGGAGTCAGGCGCGGCTCGCTGATCACTCCCGGGCTGCTGCTGGCCGCCGTCGCCGTGGCCGCCTACCAACTGTGCTTCTTCGCCGCGGTCGCCCGTACCGGGGTGGCCATCGGCACGGTCGTCGCGATCGGCAGCGGGCCTGTCTTCACAGGGCTGCTCTCCTGGCTGCTGCACGGTGAGCGGCCGAGCGGGCGGTGGGCCATGGCCACCGCCGCCGCGGTCGGCGGGTGCGCCGCGCTGATCGTCGGCGGTGGGGCGCAGGCGGGTGGGCAGGTGGTGTCCGGGGTGGTGTTCGCGCTGCTCGGTGGGCTGCTCTACGCGTTCTACGCCGTCACCGCCGCTCGGGCGATCAGCGCGGGCGTGCCGTCGAACGCGGTCATGGGGGTGCTGTTCGGCGGTGCCGCCGTCATCATGCTGCCGGTCCTGCTCTGGCGGGGCACCGAGTGGCTGGCCGAGCCGCGCGGGCTGCTCGCCGCCCTGTACCTCGGCGTCGGGGCCACCGCTCTGTCCTATTTCCTGTACGGCCGGGGCCTGCGCACCACTCCGGTGGCCACGGCCGCCACGCTCGCCCTGACCGAGCCGGCCGTCGCCGCGCTGCTCGGGCTGCTGGTCCTCGGTGAACGGCTGACTCCGGTGTCGATCGCCGGTCTCGTTCTGCTGGCGATCAGCCTGGTCGCGGTGGCCGTACCGGAAAGGCCGCTTCGGGAACGACCGGCCGCCGAAAGGCTGGTGTCCGAGGGGTCGCCGGCCGGAAAGGTGTGCCCCGACGAGGCGTTAGAGTCGCAGCCGTGACGTTGCCGCTCAGACCCGTCTCCACGGTCGGCGCGCTCGCCGACGCGCTGCGCCGCAGGGTGCTCTCCGGCGAGATCGGGCCGGGCACGGCGCTGCCCGAGCAGGAGCTCGCCGCCACCTACGGCGTGGCCAGGCCCACGGTCCGCGAGGCGCTGGCCGTGCTGGTGCACGAAGGGCTGCTCAGGCGCGAGCGCAATCGCAGTGCCTATGTCCCCGAGGTGACGGTCGCGGACCTCGACGATCTCATGTACGTACGCAGACCGCTGGAGGGCTTGATGGCCACGGCGGTGGCGGGACGGCGGGTGCCGGAGGCGGAGGCGGCGCTGGCCCGCATGGGCGCGCTGCCCGCCGACGCGCCGTGGTCGGAGTCGGTGGCCGAGCACATGGCGCTGCATCAGGCGCTGATCGAGGCCGTGGGCAGTCCGCGGCTCGAACGGCTCTACGGCGCGCTCGCCGCCGAGACCCGGCTCGGCCTGGTCCGCCTGCGCGAGGTCTACGAGGACAGGGATGTGCTCGTGCACGAACACCGGGCGCTGCTCGACGCGATCGCCGCCGGTCCCGCCGAGACGGCACAGGCCGCGGTGGCCGCCCACCTGAGCCACTCATGGGGCGACGGCCCCCCTCCTGAAGGCCGCAGCTGAGCCCTCCCCGGGCCCTCTTGAAGGCCGTTCCCGAGCTCCTCGCGAGGCCGCGTCCGGGCCTGTCCTGACCTCCTGCTGAGCCACTTTCGCGAGGGAAAATCCCGAACCCTTGCGGGGGAACCCCAGAACTCGCGAGAATCGCGGCCATGCACGGCAACGCGATGCCGGACTCCTACGTGTATGTCACGGAAGAGGGCGTAACCCGGCACTATGCGGACGGGAGCGTCGAAGCCCTTGCGTGGGAGGACGTGGTCGAGGTCCGTGTGGTGACCGAGTCGGGAGAGGATGTCCTCTACATCCTGCTCGACCGCGACGGCGAGGGCTGCGTAGTGCCCAGGTCGGCCACCGACGCCACGTTCCTCGCCCGCCTCCGCTACCTACCCGACTTCGATCTTGACCGACTGAACCTCGCCGCCGAGTCGGCGCATGACGGGGTCGTGGTCGTATGGCGGAGCCCCGACCCGCCGTCCTCTTTGCCGGATCTGGAATATGACTAGCCACTTCATATTCCAGATACCTGCTGAAATACAGCCATAAACTCCACGTTTGCCGACTCGCCGGTTGGCACTTTTGGATCGTTCCGTCAACCCCTCGGCCATCCCTAGATCCGTCCGGTTGTGGACATTTGACGGTATTTCCCAGGCTGGAGTGGATCTTTACTCTTTAGTGGGGGCCGCCGCCCTTGAAGGTGCATGGGGGACTTGTCAACCCATGAGGTTCAAGGAACGTCATGTTACTGCGGTGCACAGAATCTTCAGGGTGGTGCTATGAGGGTGGGGACCGGGGAGTCCGACGTCGTGCTCCTCGAAGCCGTATCACGCCATGCGTCGAGCATCTGGACGCGGGCGTATTTACGGCTTCTTTGGGGTGGCGACATGGCGTGCGCGTTGATCGCGTGCGTCTGCGTGCTGAGTATCCGTCTCTCGTCCGGCGCGTACGTTCCGTCGGCCGAGTTCCTGATGGGGGTCAGCCTGATCATCGGCTGGCCCCTCGCGCTGCTGATGGGAGGCGCATACCGTCAGCGCGCGCACGGCGAGGGCACTGAGGAGTTCAGGGCCGTCTTCAACGGTGGCGTCGGGTTGATGGCCGCGGTCGCGATCGGCGCCTACGCCACGCAGACCGTCGTCGCGCGCAGCTTCGTGATGGCGATGCTGCCGCTGGCGCTCCTGTCCACGTTGTACTTCCGCTACAAGATGCGAAAACGGCTGCACAGCCGGAGAGTCATCGGCGAGTACATGCGCCAGGTCATCGCCGTCGGCCATCGCGAATCCATTCTTGACCTGATCATGCAGTTCCGCCGTCAGCCGTACCACGGGATGATGGTCGTCGGCGCCTGCCTGCCGCCGGACCGGATGGACGCCGATCTCGACGGCGTCCCGGTGCTGGGCTCGTTCGGCGACGTCGCCGAGGTGGTGGAGCGGACGCGAGCCGACGCGGTCGCCGTCACCGCCTGCCCGGAGTTCGACGGGTCGGCGCTGCGGCGGCTGGCCTGGCGGCTGGAGACGACGCGCACGGATCTGTTCGTCGCGCCCGCGCTCATGGATGTCGCGGGCCCGAGAATCAGCATCAGGCCGGTGGCGGGGATGCCCCTGCTGCACGTGGAGCATCCCGAGTTCGACGGCACCAAGCAGTTCGTCAAGACCATCTTCGACCGGCTCGTAGCGGGGGCCGCGTTGCTGCTCATGTCCGTGCCGCTGCTGGCGATCGTGCTGCTGATCCGCCTGACCAGTCAAGGCCCCGCGCTGTTCACCCAGACCAGGGTCGGCAAACGCGGCAGAGAATTCCGTGTCCTGAAATTTCGGACAATGGTGAAGGACGCCGAGAAGCTCAAGGGCACTCTCCTCGATGCCAACGAACTCGACGGGGTGCTCTTCAAGATTAGGAACGATCCAAGAATCACGCCGGTAGGCGCTTTCCTCCGTAAATACTCGCTGGACGAGCTCCCTCAGTTGTTCAACGTCATGCGCGGTGACATGTCGCTGGTCGGCCCCCGGCCGCCGCTGCCGGAGGAGGTCGCCAAGTACGGCAGCGACGTACGCCGCCGCCTGGTCGTCAAGCCGGGCATGACGGGACTCTGGCAGGTCAGCGGCCGCTCGAACCTGACCTGGGAAGAGTCCGTACGCCTCGACCTGCGGTACGTGGAGAACTGGTCCCTCATCCTCGACCTGCAGATCCTGTGGAAGACCTGGTCCGTCGTCACCCGTGGAGAAGGGGCTTACTAGCGGTGAAAGCACTCGTGCTCGCCGGAGGGTCGGGCACTCGGCTACGGCCCATCACGCACACCTCGGCCAAGCAACTCGTCCCCGTCGCCAACAAACCGGTGCTGTTCTACGGCCTGGAGGCGATCGCCGAGGCGGGGATCAGGGAGCTCGGCCTGGTCGTCGGCGACACGCACGCCGAGATCGAGGCGGCCGTCGGCGACGGTTCCGCGTTCGGCCTGCAGGTGACCTACCTGCGCCAGGAGGCGCCGCTGGGCCTGGCCCACGGCGTGCTGATCGCCCGGGACTTCCTCGGTGACGACGACTTCGTCATGTACCTGGGCGACAACTTCATCGTGGGCGGCATCAGCGGCCTGGTGGACAGGTTCGTCAGGGAGCGGCCCACCGCCCAGATCATGCTCACCAAGGTCGGCGATCCACGCCAGTTCGGGGTCGCCGAGCTCGACGCGGCCGGCCGGGTGGTCGGCCTGGAGGAGAAGCCCGTCCGGCCCAAGAGCGACCTCGCGCTGGTCGGCGTCTACCTCTTCAGCCAGGCCATCCACGCCGCCGTGGCCGAGCTCAAGCCGTCGTGGCGGGGCGAGCTGGAGATCACCGACGCGATCCAGTGGCTGATCGAGGCGAATCTACGCGTCGAGTCGTCGGTGATCTCCGGTTACTGGAAGGACACCGGCAACGTCACCGACATGCTCGAGGTGAACCGGCTCGTGCTGGAGTCGCTCGACCGGCGGGTGAGCGGCCTGGTGGACCAGGCCAGCGAGCTGATCGGGCGGGTCGTGGTGGAGCCGGGGGCCGTGGTCGAGCGCTCGCGCGTCGTCGGCCCGGTGATCATCGGCCCCGGCGCGCGGGTCCAGGACAGCTACGTGGGCCCGTTCACCTCGATCGGCGCCGACTGCGCGGTCGTCCGCAGCGAGATCGAGTACTCGATCGTGCTGCCCAGGGCCTCCATCCAGGGGGTCGGCCGGATCGAGTCGTCGCTGATCGGCCACGACGTCGAGGTCACCCCTGCCCCAGACACCCCCAAAGCCCACCGTTTAGTGCTGGGCGATCACAGCAAGGTGCAGATCAGTTCATGAGAAGGATCCTGGTGACAGGCGGGGCGGGCTTCATCGGCTCGCACTTCGTCCACGGGTTGCCCGACGCCGACGTGACCGTGCTCGACAAGCTCACGTACGCCGGCAACCGGGCCAACCTCGAGGGGGCGCCGCACACGTTCGTCCACGGCGACATCTGCGACGCCGGGCTGCTCGGCGAGGTGGTGCCCGGCCACGACCTGGTGGTCAACTTCGCCGCGGAGTCGCACGTCGATCGGTCGATCGAGGGCCCGGCGGAGTTCGTGCGCACCAACGTGCTCGGCACCCAGACGCTCATGCAGGCGTGCCTGGACGCCGGTGTCCCGAAGGTGGTGCACGTCTCGACCGACGAGGTCTACGGGTCCATCGACCGCGGCTCGTGGGACGAGTCCGCGCCGATCCTGCCGCGCTCGCCGTACGCCGCGGCCAAGGCGGGCGGTGACCTGGTCGCCCGCGCGTACGCGATCACGTACGGCCTCGACGTGTCGATCACCCGGTGCGGCAACAACTACGGGCCCAGGCAGTACCCGGAGAAGGTCATCCCGCTGTTCGTCACGAACCTGCTGCGCGGCGAGCGGGTGCCGCTCTACGGCGACGGCGGGAACGTCCGCGACTGGATCCACGTCCGGGACCACTGCGCGGGCATCCGCCTGGTGGCCGAGAAGGGCGGTCCGGGCGAGGTCTACCACATCGCGGGCACCGCCGAGCTGACCAACAAGGAGCTGACCGCCCGGCTGCTGGAGGCGTGCGGCCGGGACTGGAGCATGGTCGAGCCCGTCGCGGACCGCAAGGGCCACGACCGCCGCTACTCGCTCGACGACAGCAAGCTGCGCGGGCTGGGCTACCGCCCGGAGATCGCGTTCGAGCAGGGGTTGAAGGACACCGTGAGCTGGTACGCGAACAACACGGCGTGGTGGGGGGCGAGCCGGTAGTTGAAGCAGAACACCTGGGTGACCCCCGCGCTCTGGGCGTTGCTGTCGCCGTTCGCCGGCTGGGCGGTGCTCCGCGTGACCGGCTGGGAGCCCAAGTTCAGGTGGTCCCAGCTCGTGTCGTTCACCCCGTACGCCGCCGCGGGCTCGCTGGTGCCGCTGGCGTTCGCTCTGGCGGTGCGCAACCGGCCCGCCACGCTGGCCGCGCTGGTGGTGGGCGGGATGCTGGCCTCGGTCGTGCTGCCCCGCGCGGTGCCGCAGGGGGTCCCCGAGACGGACGGGCAGCCGCTCCGCGTGATGACCGCGAACGTGCTCCGGGGCTCGGTGCCGGCCGAAGCCCTGATCGGCGCGGTCGAGCGGAACCGTCCCGACGTGCTCACCCTTCAGGAGTTCACCCCGTACCTGGCGGCGCGGCTGGAGGAGGCCGGTCTCGGCACCCTGCTGCCCTATCACCTGGAACAGCTCGGCACGGCCATCTACTCGCGCTTACCGCTGCGTCCGGGAATCGGCTTCGAAGCGGACCAGTGGCAGCACGTCGGCGGCGTGCTCACGCTGCCGGACGGTTCGGAGGTGGACATCGTCGGCGTGCACGCCTGCGCGCCCGCCGCCGGCTGGCTGGCGGGGTGCTGGGCGCAGAGCATCCGGGCCCTGCCACCCGCGGGGCCGGCGGCGGCGAAGCGGCCGCGCGTCCTGGCCGGTGACTTCAACTCCACGCTCGACCACGCGGTGCTGCGGGAGCTGATCGCCACCGGCTATCAGGACGCCGCGTCCGTCACCGGAAAGGGGCTCGCCATGACCTGGCCGTACAACGGGCGCTCCGCCCTCATCCCCAAAGTGGCCATCGATCACGTGCTGGCGTCCGAGGGGGTGGTGGTGCGCGCGTTCGAGACGCTCGCCCTCCCGCGTACCGACCATCGCGCGACGGTCACGGACCTGGTGCTGAGGCGGGGCGCATGAGGTGGATGATCACTGGTGCGGGCGGCATGCTCGGCACCGACCTGACGGAACTGCTCCGGGTGACGCCCGGGATGTGGGTCGTCCCGTTCGCCCGGTCCGAGCTGGACCTGCGCGACGCCGACGCGGTGGCCTGGGCGGCCCGCGCGGCCAGGCCCGACGTGGTGGTCAACTGCGGCGCGTGGACGGACGTCGACGGGGCCGAGACACGCGAGCAGGAGGCGCTGGCGATCAACGGGACGGCCGTGTCCGTCCTCGCCCGGGTCGCCGCCGAGCTGGGCGCCCGGCTGATCCAGCTCTCCACCGACTACGTTTTCGACGGCTCCGGGCATGATCCGTACCGGGAGACCGCGCAGACGGGCCCCATCAACGCCTACGGGAGGACCAAGCTCGCGGGTGAGCGCGCGGCCCTGGACCACGGCCATCACGTGGTCCGTACGGCCTGGCTCTACGGCGCCCACGGCCGCAGCTTCGCCCGCACGATGGTCGGCCTCGAAGGCTCCCGGCAGACCGTTTCCGTGGTCGACGACCAGTTCGGCCAGCCCACCTGGACCGGCGACCTGGCCGAGCGGATCGTCCTGCTCGGCCGGGCGGACGCCCCGCCCGGCGTCTATCACGGGACGAGCGTGGGCCGGACGACCTGGTACGACTACGCGCGAGAGATCTTCACCCTGCTCGGGGCCGATCCCGGCAGGGTCGAGCCCATCCCGAGCACGGCCCTGTGCCGGCCCGCCCCCCGTCCCGCCAACAGCCTGCTGGGGCACGGGAACTGGATGGCCGCCGGGCTGCCGCCGATGCGCGACTGGTCCGCCGCCTTACACGAGGCCTGGCCGGCCCTGCTGACCTTCTGGAGCGCTCGCGTAGTGAGCCAGGCAGTCGGCGTAGGAGGGGAGTAGACCTTGTCCGGCCGCTTCCGCCAGTGTGGGCGCCGCGGCGTCCTTGTCCGAGAGGATCGGCTCGATGCCCTCCGGCCAGGCGATGCCGAGTGCCGGGTCCAGCGGGTGGATGCCGCGCTCGCGCTGGGGGGCGTACGAGGTGGAGCACAGGTAGATCACGGTGGCCGACTCGCTGAGCGTGAAGAACGCGTGGCCGATCCCCTCGGCCACGTAGACCGCCTGCCGCGTGACGTCGTCCAGCCGCACCGCCGTCCAGCGGCCGAAGGTGGGCGAGCCGGTTCTGAGGTCCACCGCGACGTCGAGGATGCTGCCGGAGACGCACGTGACGTACTTGGCCTGGCCGGGAGGCACGTCCGCGTAGTGCACGCCGCGCAGCACGCCTCTGGTCGAGACCGAGCAGTTGGCCTGCGCGAGGTCCAGCGGACGGTCGAGCTCGTCGTTCCTGAACCATTCGAGGAACGCCCCACGCCGATCCGTATGGATACGTGGGCTGAACAGCCAGGCGCCGTCGAAACCGAGGGGATCCATGCAGCGGATCCTGACATAGCAGGAACGTTCCCACCAGTGTGTGTAACGCGTGAGATGGCAGTCGCGAAATGCCAGTTGATTGAGGCATGTGATCCTGAGCGGGGTCAGGGTCGGCATCGTCCCCATCAGTACTTTTCCGGGAGCCAGCAACCCATCCCGCCCCACGCACGTCCTCGCAAGACCTACGAGGGGAGATCGGTTCGACTCGCACCATGCACGTGTAGGGGGCAAGACCTGATGACCACGGTATTCAGCGGCAGCACGATGAACGACGAGTTACGACGCGAGCGGATCTTCCAGGGCGACGTCTTCGTCTACGCGGCCTCGCCCGCGTCCCGCGAGCTCGTGTCCTTCGCGCGCGAACTGGTCGCCGAGACGTTCGGCGACATAGACCCCACCACCGCCCAGCACGGCATGCCGGTCGAACGCTTCGCCGCGCTGCTGGCCGACGTCAAGCCGCGCTTCATCCACCATCCGAGGTGCAAGGAGATCATCGCCGTCCTGCTGGACGAGCTGGGGTTCGCGCCGGGCGAGACCTACTTCGACGTGCCGCGCCTGCGGACCTCGACCTCCGACGGCTACCTCGACTCGGGCATCTCCTACGCCTACCACGCGCATCGCGACTGCTGGTACGCGGCGCCGTTCAACCAGGTGAACTGGTGGATCCCCGTCTACGACGTGGTGCCGGAGAACGTGTTCGCCCTGCACCCGGAGTACTTCGACCGGGCCGTGCGCAACGGCAGCGGCCGCTACGACTACGCGTCGTGGGTCAGGACGGAGCGCCCGTCGGCGGCCCAGCACATCTACAGCGACACGCGCGAGCAGCCGAAGCCGGAAGAGGACCTCGACCTGTCCGGCGAGCTCAGGATCGTCACGGAGCCGGGCGGGGTGCTCCTGTTCTCGGGCGCCCAGCTGCACTCGACCGTGCGCAACACCTCGGGCCTGACGCGCTTCAGCATCGACTTCCGCACCGTCCACATCGACGACGTCAAGTCACGCAAGGGCGCGCCCAACGTGGACGCGACGTGCCTGGGCACCACCCTGCGCGACTTCATGCGCGCCAAGGACCTGGAGCGCATCCCGGAGGAGCTTTCGGCGGAGTACGAGAAGGAGGCCAGGGCTCACTTGGAGCGAGCCAACGCCGAAAAAGCCGATATTTCGCACTGATTCAGAGGTCGTTTCACTCATCGGGAGGGGATCATGTCTCGTCGGAAAGAGCGCGGAAGAGGTCGAAGCCGGTGACCCGTTGCCGGCTCTGCGGCTCGGCCGAACTGGCGAGCGTGATCGACCTCGGCGCCACGCCGCCCTGCGAGCTGTTCCTCACCCGGGAACGGCTCGACGAGCCCGAGCTCACCTACCCCCTGCACCTGCGGGTCTGCACGAGCTGCTGGCTCGCCCAGATCCCGCCGCTGATCCAGCCGGAGGAGACGTTCACGGAGTACGCGTACTTCTCCTCCTTCTCCACCTCCTGGGTGGAGCACGCCCGGGAGTTCGTGGAGGCGGCCGTGGACCGGTTCGCGCCCGGCTTCGTGGTCGAGGTCGCCAGCAACGACGGGTACCTGCTGCAGCACGTGGCCGGCCGGGGAGTGCGCTGCCTGGGCATCGAGCCGTCGGCCAACGTGGGCGAGGCGGCCAGGGACAAGGGCATTCCCACCCGTACCGCGTTCCTCGACCCGGAGACCGGCGCGGCGGTCCGCGCCGAGCACGGTCCCGCCGACCTGGTCGTGGCCAACAACGTGTACGCGCACATCCCCGACGTCGTCGGCTTCACCAAGGGCCTGCGGGCGCTGGTCGCCGACGACGGGTGGGTCTCCATCGAGGTGCAGCACCTGCTCACGCTCGTGGAGCTGAACCAGTACGACACGATCTACCACGAGCACTTCCAGTACTACACGGTCGCCGCCGCGCGGCGGGCGCTGGCCACGGGCGGCCTGGCGCTGGTCGACGTGGAGCTGCTGCCGACGCACGGCGGCTCGATCCGGCTCTGGGCGCGACCCGAGGAGGCGGGCGGCGAGCCCACCGAGCGGGTGGCCGACGTGCTGGCCAGGGAGAAGGGGGCCGGGCTCGACGAGCTGGCCGGGTACGCGGAGTTCGCCGCGCGGGTGGCCAAGGTCCGCCGTGACCTGCTCCGCTTCCTCATCGACGCGGCCGAGGCGGGCAAGACCGTGGCCGGCTACGGCGCTCCGGGGAAGGGCAACACGCTGCTCAACCACTGCGGCATCCGCGAGGACCTGCTGGCGTACACGGTGGACCGCAATCCGTACAAGCACGGCAGGTTCACCCCGGGCACCCGCATCCCCATCCTGCCGCCAGAGCGCCTCGCCGAGGACCGGCCGGACTACGTGCTGGTGCTCCCGTGGAACCTGCGAGAGGAGCTCACCGAACAGCTCTCCTACGTCCGCGAGTGGGGCGGGCAGTTGGTCTTTCCCATCCCGAGTCTGGAGATCGTGCCATGAAGGTCGTGCTCTTCTGCGGCGGGTACGGCACACGGATGCGTACCGGCGCTCCGGGCGAAGTCCCCAAGCCCATGCAGCTCGTCGGCCCCCGGCCGCTTCTCTGGCATGTGATGCGCTACTACGCGCACTTCGGGCACACCGAGTTCATCCTGTGCCTGGGGTACGGCGCGCAGCACATCACGGAGTTCTTCCTCGACTACCGAGAGACCGTCTCCAACGACTTCCGGCTGCACGGCAGCCAGGTGGAGTTGCTGGCGCAGGACATCTCCGACTGGTCGATCTCCTTCGTGCAGACCGGGATCCAGTCGCCGATCGGCGAGCGGTTACGCCGGGTCCGCGATCACCTGGACGGCGATGAGATGTTCCTGGCCAACTACGCCGACGTGCTCACCGACGCGCCGCTGCCGGAGATCATCGATCGCTTCACCGCCGCCGACGTGGGCGCGTCCATGATGGTCGTGCCGCCGCCCGGCACCTTCCACTGCGTCGACGTCGACGACGACGGGCTGGCGAGGAACATCGCGCCGGTCACCGAGCTCCCCATGTGGGTCAACGGCGGATATTTCGTGCTCCGTCAGGAAATTTTCGATCACATTCCTGAAAATGGGGATCTGGTGGGGGATGGCTGCATGGAGCTGACCAAGCGCGGCCGGCTGCTGACGTACCGGCACCGCGGTTACTGGCGGCCGACCGACACCGTCAACCAGCGGATCGAGCTGGACGAGGCGTACTCGCGCGGCGACAGGCCCTGGGCGCTGTGGGAGGCATGATCCGGCTGACGGCTCCGCGGATGGACCGGATCGTCGCGCTGGGCGCGCACTGCGACGACATCGCCATCGGGGCGGGCGGCACGCTGCTCACCCTCTGCGCGGGCCGTCCCGGACTCCGGATCGACGCGCTGGTCCTGTCCGGCGGCGGGACCGAGCGGGAGGACGAGGAGCACGCGGCGCTCACCGCCTTCTGCCCCGGCGCCGACCTGCGGCTGACCGTGCTCAAGCTGCCCGACGGCCGGCTGCCCGCGCACTGGGAGCAGGCCAAGGAGGCGCTGGAACTGCTCCGGGCCAGGAGCGACCCCGACCTGATCCTCGGCCCGCACCCGGGAGACGCCCACCAGGACCACCGGGGTCTGGCCGAGCTCGTGCCCACGGCCTTCCGCGACCACCTGACGCTCGGCTACGAGATCGTCAAGTGGGACGGCGACCTCGGCCGCCCCTCCGCCTACCAGCCGCTGTGGCCGGAGGTGGCGGCGGAGAAGGTCGCGCTGCTGCGGCGGCACTACCCCTCGCAACTCCGGCGTCCCTGGTTCGACGCCGAAGCCTTTCTCGGCCTCGCCCGCATCCGCGGCATCGAGTGCGGCGACAGGTACGCCGAAGCCTTCCACACCCGCAAACTGACTCTCGACCTCGCAGGAGGCTAGCCGGATATGCGTGTACTGCTGACCGGACACCAGGGCTACCTGGGCACTGTCATGTCCCCCGTACTCGCCGGGGCGGGGCACGAGGTGATCGGCCTCGACTCGGGGCTGTTCGCCGACTGCGTCCTGGGGCCCCCGCCGGACGACCCGCAGGGGCTCGCCGTGGACCTGCGCGAGGTCCCGGCCGAGGCGCTGGCGGGGTTCGACGCGGTCGTACACCTGGCCGCCCTCTCCAACGACCCGCTCGGCTCGCTGGCGCCCGAGCTGACCTACGACATCAACTACCACGCGTCCGTACGGCTGGCCCGGCTGGCCCGCGACGCGGGCGTGCGACGCTTCCTGTACGCCTCCACCTGCTCGGTCTACGGAGCCGCGGGCGGGGACGACCTGGTAAGGGAGGAGGCGCCGCTGCGTCCCGTGACCCCCTACGCCGAGTCCAAGGTGCGGGTGGAGGACGAGGTGCTGAAGCTGGCCGACGCCGCCTTCTCGCCGGTCTTCCTGCGCAACGCCACGGCCTTCGGCTTCTCGCCCCGGCTGCGCGCGGACATCGTGCTCAACAACCTGGTGGGGCACGCGCACCTGTCGGGCGAGGTACGCGTGCTGTCCGACGGCACGCCGTGGCGGCCCCTGGTGCACGCGCTGGACATCGCGGAGGCGTTCGCCGCCGTGCTGACAGCGCCGCGCGAGGCCGTGCACGGCGAGGCGTTCAACGTGGGCACCGAGCAGAACAACGTCACCGTGGCCGGGATCGCGGCGACCGTGGTGGAGGCGGTGCCCGGCGCCACGCTGGCCATCACGGGGGAGACGGGGGCCGATCCGCGCTCGTACCGGGTCGACTTCGCCAAGATCCGGGCCGCGCTGCCCGGCTACGAGGCGCGCCGCTCGGTGAAGGAGGGCGCGCTCGAACTCATCGACGCCTACCGGCGCCACGGGCTGACCAGGGAGGGCTTCGAGCGCCGTTTCACCCGCCTGGCCCGGCTGTCGGACCGGCGGGCGGCGGGCACCGTCGACGATCGGCTGATGCCGTCGTGACCGGCCTCGGCAAGGAGATGCACGAGCTCGTCGAGCGGCTCTACCCGCTGTGCCGGAGCATCACGGGAGACGGCGTCCGGCGGACTCTGGAGATCATCGGCGAGCTCGTCCCGCTGGACGTGCACGAGGTGCCCACCGGCACGCAGGTGCTCGACTGGAACGTGCCCCAGGAGTGGAACATCCGCGACGCCTACGTCAAGGACCCCACGGGCGCCAAGGTCGTCGACTTCGCCGAGTCCAACCTGCACGTGGTCGGCTACAGCGTGCCGGTGTCGGCCCGGATGCCGCTGGCGGAGCTGCGCGGCCACCTGCACACGCTGCCCGACCAGCCGGGGCTCATCCCGTACCGGACCAGCTACTACGCCGAGGACTGGGGGTTCTGCCTGCGCCACGAGACGCTGGAGAGCCTCCGGGACGGCGACTACGAGGTGGTGGTGGACTCGACGCTGGCGGACGGCCACCTCACCTACGCCGAGCACGTCGTGCCCGGCCGGACGAGCGAGGAGGTGCTGATCTCCTGTCACACCTGCCACCCGTCGCTGGCCAACGACAACCTGGCGGGCATCGCGGTGGCCACCCAGCTCGCCCGGCGGCTGGCGGCCACCTCGCCGCGCTACACCTACCGCTTCCTGTTCGCGCCCGGCACGATCGGGTCGATCACCTGGCTCGCCCGCAACAGGGACGCGGTCGAGCGGGTCAGGCACGGGCTGGTGCTCGCGTGCGCGGGGGACGGCGGCGCGCTCACGTACAAGCGGAGCAGGCGCGGCGACACGGAGATCGACCGGGCGGTGGGACACGTGCTACGCACCTCCGGGCGCCCGCACCGCACGCTCGACTTCTCCCCGTACGGCTACGACGAGCGGCAGTACTGCTCGCCCGGGTTCGACCTGCCCGTCGGCTGCCTGACCAGATCGACGTACGCGGGCTACCCGGAATACCACACGTCGGGCGACAACCCGGCTTTCGTGCTGCCCGAGTCGCTGGAGGACACCCTGGAGACCTGCTGGGAGGTGACGCGGGTGCTGGAGGACGACCGGCGCCTGGTCAACCTCAGCCCCTACGGCGAGCCGCAGCTCGGCCGGCGCGGCCTGTACGGGGCGCTGGGCGGCAGGAGCGACACCAAGCAGGCCCAGATGGCCATGCTCTGGGTGCTGAACCTCTCGGACGGCACGCACACGCTGCTGGACGTCGCGGAACGGGCCGGCCTGCCGTTCCGGGCGGTGGCCGAGGCCGCGCACAGTCTGGAAGACGCGGGATTGGTGAGGGAATGGAAACCATGAGCTTGCGGGTCGGAGACCTGGTGGAGATCCGCAGCGAGGCCGAGATCCTGGCCACGCTGGACGAGCGCGGCGAGCTGGACGGCCTGCCGTTCATGCCGGAGATGCTGAAGTTCTGCGGCCAGCGCCTGACCGTGCACAAGGTGGCGCACAAGCTGTGCGACACGCTGACGAAGACGGGCCTGCGGCGGATGGACAGCGCCGTGCACCTGCTCGGCGCGCGCTGTGACGGCTCGGCGCACGGCGGCTGCCAGACGGCCTGCTCCATGTACTGGAAACAGGCGTGGATCAAGCAGGTCGCGGCGGACGAGCTGCCCTCGCACGCCGTGCCGGACTCCCGGCTGCTGCCGCTGCTGGAGATCAACAGCCGCAAGCCGCCGGCCGAGGACGGCGCGGAACGCTACTCCTGCCAGGCGACCGAGCTGCTGAGAGCGGCTCCCGTGCCGCTGCCGATGGCCGATCTCGGGCAGTTCGTGGCGGATGTACGGACGGGCAACGTCGGTGTCCTCAGAACCTTGAAGGCCACCGGGATCGGGCTGTACAACCGGTTCCAGCACCTGAGCAGAAGGAAGCTCCCCCGCGCGTTACGGATCAAGGGCGGCCGGCCGTGGGGCCAGATGAAGGGCAACGTCAGGGGCCGTACGCCGGTCCAGACGCTGGACCTCCAGCCGGGCGAGCTGGTCCGCGTGCGGTCCAGGCAGGAGATCCTGGACACCGTCAACGAGGACCTGTCCAACCGCGGCATGAACTTCGACGCCGAACTGGCCCGCCACTGCGGCCGGACCGCGCGGGTGCGCGCCCGGGTGGACCGCTGCATCGACGAGCCCTCCGGCCGGATGCTGGAGATGAAGACGCCCTGCATCGTGCTCGAGAACGTGGTGTGCGAGGGCGTCCACTCGCTGAACTGCCCGAGGGAGTTCTTTCCGTTCTGGCGGGAGATCTGGCTGGAACGGGTCGCGGACGGTGAGTGAGCCCACGGCGAGCGAACCCGTCACCAGTGATCACCGGGCTGGGTCGGCGAGCAGGGGACTGCGGTGGGGGCTGCTGGCGCGGGGCGGGTCGAAGCTGGCCACCTTCACCCTGAGCCTCGTGCTCGCCCGCCTGCTCGCCCCGGAGGACTTCGGGTTGTACGCGGTCGCGCTGGCCGCCAACCAGTTCCTCTTCTACGTCAACGACGCCGGCATCGTCGCGGCCGTCGTGCAGTGGCGCGGCAAGCTGGAGGACATGGTGGTCACCGCGACCACCGTGGTCCTCACCCTCAGTGTGGCCATCTACGCGCTGTTCTGGGTGGCGGCGCCGTACTTCACCGGCATGGCGGGCAACGTCTCCGCCACGCCCGTGGTGCGGCTGCTCACCGTGATCATCGTGATCGACGGGTTCGTCAACGTACGCAGCGCGGTCATGCTGCGCGGTTTCCAGCAGGACAAGATAGCCAAGGCGAACATGGCGGGCATCGCCGTCCAGGTGCCGCTGGCGATCACGCTGGCGGCCATGGGCGCGGGTGTCTACAGCTTCGTCATCGGCGCCGTGGCCAACTCCCTGGTGAGCGGCATCCTGGTGTTCTACTGGGCCAGGATGCCCCTCCGGCTGGGCTTCGACCGGGCCATCGCCCGCAAGCTGCTCGGCTTCGGCGTGCCCCTGGCGGTCAGCCTGGCCATCGAGGCACTGGTGCTCAACTCCGACGCGATCATCATCGGCCGGCTCCTGGGCGCCACCACGCTCGGCTTCTACATGATCGCGCTCAACGTGTCGAGCTGGGTGCCCGGACTGGTCGGCGAGGCCCTGCGCCATGTCACGCTGCCCGGCTTCTCGCGGGTCGCCGAGGAACGCCCCGAGGCGTTCTCCGCGCGCGTCCAGCAGATCGTGCCGATGCTGCTCACCCTGGTGGTGCCCGTCGCGGTCCTCTTCGGCGTGCTGGCGCCCCTGGTCGTGCCCTTCCTGTACGGCGAGAGGTGGCTGCCTTCCGCCCAGGCGCTGTCCTTCCTCATGGTGCTGATGGTGGTGCGGATGCTCACCGCGCTGGCCTTCGACATCCTGACCTCGCTCGGCGCGACCAGGCTCGTCGTGTGGATGAACCTGAGCTGGGCCGTGGCGCTGCTGCCCGCGCTCTACGCGGGCGCGCGGCTGGACGGCATCCGGGGCGTGGCGATCGCGCACGCGGCCGTCGCGCTCCTGATCGCCCTTCCCGTGACGGCGCTGCAGTTGCGCCGCTCGGGGGTCGTGCTCGGGCCGGTCCTTCCCGGGATACTCCGGCTGCTCCTCGGCGGCCTGCTGGCCGGCCTCGCCGCCTGGCTGGTGTCCAGGTGGACCGAGGGGGCCATCGACTTCGTCCGGCTCTGCGCCGCGGGCGGAGCCGGAGCGATCGTGTACGTGGTGACGGGACTCTCGCGGGACCGGATCAGGAAGATTCGCGAGGTGGTGATGAGCTGAGCCGTCCCCGCCAGTCGCGGGCCACGTCGATGCCGGAGTGGGCGACGTTGCGGGCCATGGGCACGGCGTTGCGGCGCAGCCAGGGGCGCAGCGCCGCGTAGGCGCGCAGCCGCTGGCCGGGGCTTAGTGGAGCGTTCCTGATGACCCGGAGCAGCGCGCGGCCCTCCTCCACGTTGGGCAGGAAGAAGCGCTGGTCTCCGGGCATCTCGCGGGCGCGGAAGGCCCGCGCGTGGTTGACCTGGCTGTTGCTGCCCGGATGGTTGCGGTGCCGCAGCAGCAGCTCGTCCACCACGACCAGGGGCCCGAGCAGCGCCAGGCCCGAGATCATCACCCGGTCGGCGGGCAGGATGGCCTCCAGGGGCCGGGCGCGCAGCAGCGTCTCCCTGCGCATGAGCCCGTAGAAGTGCATGGTCTCGTCGTAGTTGTCCAGCCGGTGGCGCAAGCGCGTCACCGGATCGGGCTGGTCGGTGGGGGCGGTGTCGCGCCAGGTGCCGATCGTCCGCCCCGCCTCGTCGATCTCCTCGACGCCCGAGACGGCGGCGGCGGCCGTCGGATGCCGGCGCAGCGCCGCCGAGAGCAGCGCCAGGCGGTCCTCGCGGTACTCGTCGTCGGAGGTGGCGTAGGAGAAGAACTCGCCGCGGGTCTCGTGGACGACCTGGTTGTGGTTGGCCGTGATGCCGACGTTGCGCTCGCGCCGCAGGTAGCGGACGCGCGGATCGGTCCTGGCCAGCTCGCGGCAGAGCTCCTCGGTGCCGTCGGTCGAGCAGTTGTCGGCGATCACCAGCTCGAAGTCGACGCCTTTCTGGGAGAGCACCGATCGCAGGGCGCCCTCCAGGTACGGCTCGCCGTTGTAGACCGGCATGCCGACCCCGATGGGCGGCGCGGCGCGGCCGACGAGTGGGGCGGAGGAGCGTACATGCGGTGAACTGGACGTCATCCGGCCAGCCTTTCTGCGGAGGCTGAGGTACGGTCGGGGCGATGGTCTCGCGAAGTAGGGCGAACGGCAACCAAGGCAGCGATTCGTAACATCGCATCGAGCGGTCACGATAAGCAATCTGTACCATTTTTTTGGCCAGGCATGGCTCATACAGCGGGGGCTTGGGCGGGTAAATATGGCTTTTTGGAACGATCTGTTCGGCCTTATCCGAAACAAGCGCGTTGGACCTCCCATCATCGCCCTCGCCCTGATCTTCGCGACAGTGGCGTTTTTCCTGGGTTCGCCGCGTTATAAGACGGAGTCGTCGCTCATCCTCACCGCGCCGCCGTCCGGTGGCACCCTGTCGATGGACCCGACCAAGCCGGTCGGCCTGACCAATCCGCTGTTGCAGTACAACGACGGGCTGCGGACGGTCGCCGGCATCCTCATCCTGGCGCTCAACAGCAAGGACGAGCTGCGCAAACTCGGGATCGAGGAGAACGGCAGCACCGAGATCGTCATCGACGACGGCCGGTCGAACGCCGACCTGCTCGGCGTCGTGACGCAGGGGCCGTTCATCCACATCGCGGTCGAGGACCCGTCGGCGGCGACCGCCAAGGCCATCCTCGAGCGGGCCGAGCGGCGCCTGCGTGAGGAGCTGACCAGCTACCAGGGCTCGCTCGGCGCGCCGAAGAGCACGTTCATCGCGGTCAACAACGTGGCGCTGATCCCGACCGAGTACGACGGCACGGGCAAGATCCAGCTGGCCGTGGAGGTGCTGGTCGTCGCCCTGCTGCTCGGCTTCGGCGGCGCCTACCTGATGTCGGTCCGCCGCCTTCGCGCCCGGCCCGCTCCGGTGGGACCGGCCGGGAGCGAGGCGGACGTCGCCGCGGCCGTCCCTGTCGCCGTACCGGACGCGGTGAAGGGGCCCGCGCTCAACGGCCGATCACCCGCCAGTGCGTCCACGGGTGGTGAGGCCGCACCCGCACCCGAGGGCTCGGCCGCGGACCGTGAGAGCGACGATCCGCCGACGGAGGAGTTCGCCCGGATCACGAGCGAGCTGCTGGGCGCCGTCACCGACCCGCGCAAGTCCGACCGGGACGGTCGCGCGGGTTAGGAGACCCGGTTGGCGACCTCGGCACTGCGCCTGATGGCCGCCTGCCGGACCTCTCGCGGGGTCCCCGACTTGGCGGAGACCATCATGCCGATCGCCCCGGGCCCGAGGCGATCGGCGAAGGCCAGGGCGGTCGGCAGGTCCATCGGCGACTCGTCGGGGGTCTTGTGGCACAGGGAGGTGTCCGACGGCGGGCGCCCGCCCGGCGCGCTGAGCACCTCGTCCACGAAGAGGCCGTAGAGCATGAACTCCGACACGTGCAGCCGGGAGCCGAAGACGTCGGCCCAGTGCCGCCCCATGTTCTCGGTGAGCCGCCGCTGGAGCCCCCGCACGATGGCGGGGTCCCAGAAGGTGAGCGGGCTCATGTAGTCGGGCAGCGGCGGCTCGGGCGGGGGCGGCAGCCTGAGCAGCTCACGGGCGACACGGTGCCACAGCACGTGCCGCGTCATGAGCGGGTGCACCCCGTCCTCCAGCCGGTGCAGCAGCGGCCGGCCGCCGACCAGGGCGCGCTGGGCCGTCGTCGGCCGGACGAGCACCACGTCGGAGTCGGCCACCAGGACCGCGTCCGTGTCCATCGCCGCCGTGGCCGCCAGCTTGACGATCTGCTGCATCACCCAGCCGCGCACGGGCGGCCAGGGCCGCAGGACGTTGACCCACATGCCCAGCCGGGGCACCTTGACGTAGCGCTTCGGCAGCAGCTCGCCCACGCTCCTGACCCGGCAACGGGGCCCTTCGTGCGCGGCGAACAGCGGCCGGTCGGCACGCGGCACGAAGACGTGGTGGACGGTGTCCTCCGGCGTGTACTCCAGCACGGAGCGGTGCAGATCGGCGAACTGATCCGCGTCAGGTCCGTAGCTGGGAGTGACGACGGCCAGCGAGTTCAAGGGCTTGGTCACGTCACCCTCTATCGGGAGGAGGCTTTGGCACGTTACATGCGTTAAGTAACGCTGGTCGCAGCCTCGGCGATGGCTTGTCGTACGGGTGTGAGAAGCCTGGGGGGCTGTGTTGGACTTCTGGAGAGCGATCGCGGTCCTTCTGCGTCGCTGGTATGTCGCGGCTCCCGCGTTCCTGCTGACGCTCACCGCCGCCTACGGCGTCTACACGCAGATCCCGGTCCAGTACACCTCGACGACGCTCATGGTGCTCACGGTGCCGCCGAACGGCTCGTACCGGCCGCCGAACCCCAAGAATCCCAACCCGCTGATCAACCCGCTGCTGAACTTCGACGGCGGGCTGAACATGTCGGCCTCCATCCTGGTGCAGATCCTCAACACCAAGGAGGTGGCCGACCAGATGGGCGTCCGGGCGGACGGCGACACCACGTACAAGGTCAACAACGGCCACCCCAATCCCGAACTGCTCATCAGCGCGCCCTTCGTGGTCATCGAGGGCACGAGCCGGGCGCCCCAGGACGCGCGGGCGATCGTGGTCAGGGTCGCCGAGCGGGCCAAGGTCGAGCTGAAACGGCGCCAGGAAGCACTGAAAGCCCCGCCGGAGACCTACATCAACCTGAACGAGATGGTCGCCCCGACCGAGCCGCAGCCGCAGCGCGGCGGGAAGATCCGCAGCGCCGCGGCCGTGTTCGCGCTGGGCGTGGCCGCCGCGCTGGGCGCCTCCTTCTGCACCGAGAGCGTCATGGCCGGGCTGCGGCGCAGGCGGGAGGAGGGCGAGCCGGAATCGGCGCCCGAGACCGGCGTACGGACCGAGGAAGCGGTGTTGCAGCGTTGAACGTGGCAATAGAGCGGTCCATCGCCCGGCCGGTGCCCCACCGGGCCGACGCCGCCACCCTGTGCGCGATCTTCACCGTGGTCCTCATGCTGGTGCCCGCCCGCCAGGTGATCGGCGGCCTGCCGTTCGACCTCACCTACGCGGAGGCCATCGGGCTGTTCGCCGCCGTGTGGTGGTTCTGCGCGCACCTCACCAGTACGCTCGGCGCGGCCAAGGGGCCGGCGGCGGTGCGGTACGCGATCTACTTCTACGCGCTCGCCTTCCTTTCGACCTACGCCTACGCGACGGCCGGGTTCCTGCCCTCGTACGAACTGGACCTGTCCGACCACGTGCTCGTCATCGCGGTCGCGATGGTGGGCATCTCGCTGATCGGCGTGGACGGGGTGCCGAGCCGCGAGCGGATCGACCTGGTGCTGAAGACGCTGGTGGTGGCCGGGGCCATCATGGGGGTGATCGGCGCGGTCCAGTTCGTGCTGTCGTTCGACCTGACCCAGTACATGCACATCCCCGGCAGCCGCGTACGGGCGGTGGAAGTGACGATCCTGGAGCGCAACGGGCTCAACCGGGTGGCCTCGACCGCGGGGCACCCCATCGAGTTCGGTGTCGTGTCCGCGATGGTGCTGCCGGTCGCCCTCCACTACGCCTTCGGCGCGCGCGAACGTGGTGAGCCGCAGCGGCGCTGGTGGGTCCTGGTGACGCTGATCGCCTGCGGGATGGCCTTCTCCGCCTCCCGCTCGACGGTCCTGGGCCTGGCCGCCTCCGGGGCGGTGCTGTTCCTCGGCTGGCCCAACGCCCGGCGCGTCAGGGCGGCCGCCGCGCTCGCCGGGTTCCTGGTCGTCATGAAGCTGGTCGTCCCCGGCTTGATCGGCGCGATCGCCGGGCTGTTCACCAACCTCGACAACGACGAGAGCCTGCGCTGGCGGACCAACGACTACACCACGGCGATCGCGGAGTTCTCGCAGCATCCCCTGCTGGGCAGGGGCAACGGCACCTGGTTCCCGCCGCACCACCCCGTCTTCGACAACCAGTACCTGCTGACGGCCGTGCAGGGCGGGGCGATCGGCGTGCTGGCGTTCGTCGGACTCTTCGTCGTCGGGATGTGGTCGGCCCTGCGTGCCAGACGGCTGAGCGCGGACGACCAGACCCGCGACCTCGGGCTGACGCTGGCCGCCTGCCTGATCGTGCCGGTGGTGGGGTCGGCCACGTTCGACCTGAACTCCTTCAGCACGGCCACCGCGCTGTCGTTCCTGCTCATCGGCATGGCCGGGGCGCTGATGCGGGCCGCGCGCCGCGAGGTCAGCCTTCCAGGCGCCGCCGTGCCTCTTTCCACGAGCCGGCCGCCAGATCCCGCGCGCTGATCGCCGAGACCGGGAGCGGCCAGTCGATCGCCAGGTCGGGGTCGTCGTAGCGTACGGAGATGTCCTCGGCCGGGTCGTGCGGCCGGTCGATCCGGTAGCAGACGTCGGCGTCGCTCAGCGCCTGGTAGCCGTGGAGCAGGCCGGGCGGGACGTACAGGTGGGTGAAGGTCTCGTCGTCGAGGACCACCGACATCCGCTCGCCGAAGGTGGCCGACCCGGGCCTGGCGTCCACGAGCACGTCGAACACCGCGCCGCGGGCGCACCTGACGAGCTTGGCCTCGCCCCGGCCCGAGCGGCCGTGCATGGCCCTGATCGCGCCCTTGACCGTGCGGGACTGGCTGTCCTGGACGAACGCCGCGCCGTCCAGGCCGTGCTCGGCCGCGATCCCGGCGTCGAACGTCCTGGTGAACAGGCCGCGCTCGTCGCTGTGCGGGCTCGGGATGAACAGCAGCGTCCCCGCGAGTGCGCCCTGCTCGACTCTCATTTGCTGAACGCTCATGGACACACATCTTGGCCCGCTCTTTTATCGGCCGCCACCGTGTAACGGATAAAGCCCGATACCGATGTCAAAAGGGTGACGTCAGACGGGGGGTGCGGCATTCCGATGGGCCACTCTGCATATGAGAACGGTCCAAAGAATCGCGGCATACCCGTCGCGCCTCGCGCGCGGGTAGGCGCCGTCGAGATCGACGCGATCACCGAGCCGGAGGTCGCCGAGCATCTCGCCCAGGCCTGGCGCGACGGCCGGGGCGGCATGATCGTGACCGCCAACGTGGACATCGTCCGCGCCGCCACCCGCGCCCCCGAGCTCGCCGAGCTCGTGGCGGGCGCCGAGCTCGTGGTCGCCGACGGCATGCCGGTGGTGTGGGCGGCCCGGCTCAGCGGGCTGCGCGTGCCCGACCGCGTCACCGGGGCCTCCCTGGTGTACACCCTCAGCGAGGTCGCCGCCCGCGAGGGACGGTCGGTGTTCCTGCTCGGCGGCGAGCCGGGGGTGGCCGAGACCGCCGGCGACGTGCTGGCACAGCGTTACCCGGGGCTGCGGGTGGCCGGCGTGTACGCGCCGCCCTTCGGCTTCGAGAGGCTCGCCGGGGGGATGGGGGAGATCGTGGAGAAGGTCCGCGCGGCCGCGCCCGACCTCGTCTACGTGGGCTTGGGCTTTCCCAAGCAGGAACACGTCATCACCGCGCTCCGCCCCGAACTCCCGCGTGCCTGGTACCTCGGCTGCGGCGCCGCCATCCCGATGGCCGCCGGTCAGTTCCGGCGCGCCCCGGACGGGGTGCAGCGGGTGGGCGGCGAATGGCTGTTCAGACTCGCCCTCGAACCCCGCCGCCTGGTACGCCGCTACCTCCGTGACGACCTGCCCTTCGCGCTCAGGCTGCTGGCCGGGGCCGCGTGGCACCGGCTGGCCGAGGGCCGGCGCTCCTGATCCCGACAGATTGGTCTGCCTGATGACTGTTCCCGAGCGGCCGCCGCTTGCCATCGTGATCGTCACCTACCAGAGCGGTCAGGTCATCGAGGAGTGCCTGCGTTCTCTGGACACCGTGTTACGTGAGGGGGACCCGTTCCGGATCATCGTCGTGGACAACGACTCCCCCGACGACACGGTGGAGCGGGTGCTCGCGGCGGGGCCGCATGTCGAGCTGATCAGGACGGGCCGCAACGGCGGGTTCTCCGCCGGCGTCAACGCGGGCATCGCCGCCGCTCCCGGCTGCGACGTCCTCATACTCAACGCCGACATCCGGCTCAGACCCGGCTCGGTGCGACGGCTGCGCGAGGCGCTGGCCGTGCCCGGCACGGGCATCGCGGTGCCGCGGCTGCTGGGCGCCGACGGCGAGCTCCAGCTCTCCCAGCGCAGGCGGCCCACCGTGCTGCGGGCCGTGGGGGAGGCGCTGCTCGGCGGGCTCAAGGCGGGCCGCCACGCGCCGCTCGGCGAGCTCGTCGTCGACCCGCGCGAGTACGAGCGGCCGGGCACGCCCGACTGGGCGACGGGCGCCGCCTGGCTGATCTCGCGCGCCTGCCTGGACGCGGCCGGACCGCTCGACGAGCGCTACTTCCTGTACTCGGAGGAGACCGAGTACATGCTGCGGATCCGGGACCTCGGCTTCACGGTCCGCTACGAGCCCGAGGCCGTGGCCGTCCATCTCGGCGGCGAGCAGGCCAACTCCAGCCCGCTGTGGACGCTCGCCGCCGCCAACCGGGTGCGGCTGCACCGGCAGCGGTACGGCAGGCCCCGCGCGGTGCTCATGCGCCTGGCGGTCGCCCTGAACGAGGCGCTCCGCGCCGTCACCCGAGGCCGGCGGGCCGGGCAGCGGCACCGGGCGGCCCTGCGCGAGCTCGCGACGATGGCCGAATGGCCCACGCCGCCGGGCGGCCCTTTACCGCCGCCGGCCTACGTCTGCTTCGCCGCCCAGGACTGGTGGTACCACAACAGGGCGCACTCCGACTTCCAGCTCATGCGGCACCTCGCGGGATCGCGCAAGGTGCTGATCGTCAACAGCATCGGCATGCGGATGCCGCTGCCCGGCCGCTCCACCTTCGTGCTCCGGCGCATCGCCAGGAAGCTGCGCAGCGTGGCCAAGTTCGTCAGGCGGGTGGAGCCCGATCTGTGGGTGATGTCGCCGCTCCCGCTCCCCCTGTACGGCTCGCGGCTGGGCCGCGGGCTGAACGCCTGGCTGGTCAGGATGCAGGTACGGGCGGTCTGCCGGGCGCTGGGCCTGAAGGTGCCGGTGATCGTGGTGACCATCCCCACCGCCTGGGACGTAGTACGCCCGATGCGCCGCCGCGCGCTGATCTTCAACCGCTCGGACCGCCACTCCGCCTTCCCCGAGTCCGACACGGACACGATCGAGACGCTCGAACGCGACCTGCTGGAACGTGCCGACCACGTGGTCTACGCCAGCCGCGGGCTCATGGCCGAGGAACGCCCGATCGCCGGCGCGCGGGCGCGCTTCCTCGACCACGGGGTCGACCTGGAGCACTTCAGCCGTGTCCCGGCCGACCGCCAGCCCGCCGACCTGCGTGCCGTCCCTGGGCCGCGGATCGGCTTCTTCGGTGCCCTGGACGACTTCGTGGTGGACTTCGACCTGCTGGAACAGGTCGCGATCGGCCTGCCCGAGGCGTCGCTCGTGCTCGTCGGCGACGCCAACGGGCAGATCGAGCGGCTCACGAAGCATCCCAACGTGCACTGGCTGGGGTTACGCCCCTATTCGGTGATCCCCGCCTACGGCTCGGGCTTCGACGTGGCGATCATGCCATGGCTGGACAACGACTGGATCAAGCACGCGAACCCGATCAAGCTGAAGGAGTTCCTGGCGCTCGGCCTGCCCGTGGTCAGCACCGAGTTCGACGAGCTGGCCCACTACGCCGGCCGGGTCAGGACCGCGACCACCCCGGAGCAGTTCATCGAGGCCATCCGCGTCTGCCTGGCCGAAGGCGGCCCGCAGCCGCCGGAGACGCTGCGCGGCTCGCTGGCCGGCGCCTCCTGGTCGGCGCGGGCGGCCGATCTCATGGCGCTGGCCGAGCAGCCGTCCGACGTGCGGTGACGCGGGTGAGACTGACGACGATCGCGCAGTGGGCGGCGCTCCTGACCGCCGCGGCGGTGGCCGTCGGGGGCTGGCTGTGGCTGCGGTCCGTGCCGCTGAAGCCCGTCGCGAGCACGCTGCCCGCTCTGACGATGGCCTTGAGAGCGGTGCCGTGGGAAGGCGGGCCGGCCGCCTACAAGGGTTCGGCGGCGGCCGTGAAGGCGGGCTGGACCCGTCCCGGTTTCTTCCCCGTGGGGCTGTGGTTCGCCTCGGCGCGTACCGGCAGGGAGGTCGCGCTGGATCGGGCGGCCGGGATCAACACCTACGTCGAGCTGACCGACGGCAGCCGGCCCGCGCTGCTCAGGGAGTCCGGCATGACGGCGCTGACCAGCCGCCCGCTGCCCGACGCGGGCGCGGAGAGCGTGGGCTGGCTGATCGCCGACAAGGCCGACGTGTGGGCGGGGCCCGGCAACGGGCACTGGACGGGTGCCCGGGGCTTCACCCGGCCCGTCTGCACCCCCGCGCTCACCGCGTGCGGCTACACCGTGATGCGCACGCTCGCCGAGCGCCTGCCCCAGGATGACCGGCTGCGTTACGCCTCCTTCGGCAAGGGCGTGGCCTACTGGGAGGACGAGGCGCAGGCGGCCAAGTTCGTCAACGGCTACACCGACGTGGTCGCGGCCGACGTCTCCTGGTACGGCGACGCCAACGTCTGCGCGGAGGCCACCCGGTGGCTGCAGCTCCCGGCGGCCCAGTGCCGCCTGGCCGCCAACTACGGCGCGACCGTCGAGCGGCTGCGCGCCCTGGACGCCGCCGACGGCCGCAGGCAGCCGGTCTACGCGATCATCTCGCTCTCCGGCCTCACCCCCGAGCAGGTGGGCGGCGCGGCGATGAGCGCCCTGATCCACGGCGCCAGGGGGATCGTCTACGACGCGCACGGTACGCAACCGGGCTGCGCGGTGGACAACGTGCTCCGGCGCGCCTGCGGGAAGCCGGTCAGGCACGGGGTCGCCGAACTCGACCGCCGGATCAAGCGGCTCGCGCCGGTGCTCAACACCCAGTCGTACGCCTACGACTTCGCCCCAGAGCTGGACACCATGCTGAAGCGCCACGACGGCGCCTTCTACCTGTTCGCGATGCTCGGCCGCGGCCAGGCTCCGGGGCGGCACGTGCTGACCGTGCCCGGCGACCTGTCGGCGTCGGGCCGCGTCGAGGACGTCTTCGAGAAGCGGACCATCCAGGCCGACAAGGCGGGACACTTCACCGAGACCTTCGACGCGGAGCACAGCTATCACGTCTACCGGATCGCCCCATAGCTGGGAGGGCTATGAGTTCTCGAACGACGAACAGACGGATCCTGCTGATCGCGATCACCGCCGTGCTGGTGATCGCCGTGGGCTGGGTCATCGCGCAGGCGAAGTCGACCCGCCACGATCTGGGCCTGCCGCGCGTCCCCTGGGACGGGGGCCCGGCCTATTACGCCCGGTTCGGCGCGCCAGCCGCCGCGGGCTGGACCGATCCGTCGTTCTTCCCCATCGGGGTCTGGTTCGAGTCCGTGGTCGAGGAACGCGACGTGCGGATGGACAAGGAGGCCGGGCTCAACACCTACGTGGAGCTGACGGCCAACAGCGACATGGGCCTGATCCGCGGTAACGGGATGTCGGCGATCACCAGCAAGCCCCTGCCGGGGTCGGGCAGCGAGACGGTCGGCTGGATGATCGCCGACGAGGCCGACATGTTCGCCGGGCCCGGCGACGGCGTCTGGAGCGGCAAGTACGGCGGGGAAGGGCAGGTGTGCCTGCCCGACAAGCCGCCCTGCGGCTACACCGCGATGCGCACACTCAAGGACAAACTGCCCAAGAACGACGGCCGCCTGCACTACGCCAACTACGGCAAGGGCATCGCCATGTGGGAGAAGGACGGCGAGGCGACGAAGTTCGTCAACGGCTACACCGACGTCATGTCCACCGACGTGTACTGGTACACCGACACCGGCATCTGCGAGGAGGCCGAGAACTTCCTCAAGCTGCCGCGCGACCGGTGCCCGCGGGCCGCCAACTACGGCCAGGTCGTCGACCGGGGCAGGCAGCTCGACGCCCTCGACGGCAAGAGGCAACCGATCTACGCGTTCGTGGAGCTCGGCTGGCCGGGCACCAACGGCCTGCGCTCGATCACCGGCGACGAGCTGGCCGGCGCGGTGATGAACTCCCTCATCCACGAGGCGCGCGGCATCATCTACTTCAACCACAGCTTCGCCGGGCCCTGCCCGACCCAGCACGTGCTGCGTGAGCCGTGCGCCCAGGGGATCAGGACGGTCGTGACGGAGCTGAACCGGCGGATCCGCACGCTCGCGCCCGTGCTGAACACCCAGTCCTATGTCCACACCTTCGCGCCGGGACTCGACACCATGCTCAAGGACCTCGACGGCTCCTCTTACGTGTTCGCCATGCCCAAGGCGGGCGTCCAGCCGGGGCCGCGGACGCTGCGGCTGCCCGAAGCCCTGGCCTCGGCCTCCAGCGTGGAGGTGCTGTTCGAGAACCGGACGCTTCCGGTGAAGGACGGCGGCTTCACCGACTCCTTCGAGCGGGAGAACACCTACCACGTCTACAAGGTCACGCCATGAGCGGGCCGGTGGAAGTGGGCCTGGTCGGCGCGGGTCCCTGGGCGCGGGACTTCCACGCGCCCATGTTCGCCGCCGGGCCCGAGACCCGGCTGGCGGGCGTCTGGAGCAGGCGGGCCCCGGCCGCGCAGGCGCTGGCCGAGCGGTTCGGCGTGCCCGCCTTCACCTCCTACGAGCGGCTGCTGGAGCGCAGCGAGGCCGTGGTCTTCGCCGTCCCGCCCGACGTCCAGGCGGTCATGGCCGTGCAGGCGGCGTGGCAGGGCCGGGCGCTGCTGCTGGAGAAGCCGATCGCGCTGACCGTACGCGACGCGCAGGCGCTGGCCGACGCGGTGGACGCCACGGGCGTGGCCACGCAGCTCGTGCTCACCAACCGCTACCGTCCCGTGGTCCGTGAGTTCCTGAAGCAGGCCCGCGACTTCCCGGCCATCGGCGGCCGCGCCTGCCAGCTCACCGGCGAGTTCCTCGACGACACCTTCGCCGACAGCCCGTGGCGGTCCCGCGCGGGGGTGCTCTACAACACCGGCCCGCACGGCCTGGACCTGCTCGACGCGGCGCTGGGCCGCATTACGGAGATCAGGCCGGTCGGCAACCGGGCCGGTCTCCTGGCGCTGACCTGCCTGCACGAGAACGAGGTGATCAGCCAGCTCACGATCAGCGGCCGGGTCCCGCCGCGCCGCAAGACCCGCTATGAGCTGTACGGCCCGGAGGGCACGCTGGTGCTGGACTCCGAGCTGCTGCCGGATGACTCGATAGAGACCCGGGCGACCCTGCGCTCCGAGTTCGCCACCGCCGTACGGACAGGACGGTCACACGAGATCGACGTGCACCGGGGCCTGCACCTGCAGCGTCTCCTGGCGCAGGCTGAGCCGAGCTAAAGGGCTGCAACGACTCCTGGCGCAGGCTGAGCCGCGCTAAGGGGTCTCCGGGACCGGCGCGGCGGCCGGGACCGGGGCGGGCTTGCGATAGCGCAGGCGCAGCGCGGGCTGTTCGAGCAGCCGCCAGCTCAGGGCGGCCAGCGGCAGCACGATGCCGACCGTGGCCAGCAGCACGAGCACGGGCGCCCGGAGCCCCGACTGGACCAGGACCTGCTGGGCGGGGAAGGCCAGCAGGTAGGTGCCGTACGACAGGTCGTACGACCCGGTGGGACGGTGCAGCCACGTCGGCGCGCGGAAGGCGATGAGGAACGTCAGGCAGGTGATCGCCGCGATCGCCGCCAGATTGGCCACCGGCGTGCCCCACAGCAGCCACCACGCGATGACCACGAGGGCCGTCAGCCAGAGCGGCGGCACCCAGCGGACCTCGCGGATCAGCATCCCGAGCGCGAAGAACGCCACGGGCTGCGCGGCGTAGGCCGACACGACCAGCGGGATGAGCGGACCGGAGTAACCGGTGAGATGCACGGCCGAGGCGGCGGCCAGCGCGAGCAGCACCAGCCCCACCAGCACCGTACGGCGCCGCAGCAGGCCCAGCAGGCCCATGACGGCCACGCCGATGTAGCAGAGCACCTCCACCCAGATCGTCCAGAGCGACCCGTTGACCGCGTCCGGATAGGGGAGCCCCTGGAAGACGCCGGGCAGCGAATAGCTCACCGGCTGGATGAGCAGCCCTCTGGCGATGTAGCTCCAGGCGCCGGTGCCGGAGAAGTACGAGGCGGCGGGCAGCGTGCTCACCAAGGGGCCGAGCAGCAGGGCCGTGACGATGACGACCAGCGCGTACGCGGGATAGATGCGCAGCGCCCTGCGTACCGTGTAGCGGCGGCCCGACGGGTCCGACAGCCAGCTCGTGCTGATCAGGTAGCCGCTGATGAGGAAGAAGACGCCGACGCCGATGCCGCCGACGCCGATCCCGCTGGCCGGTGTCAGCGGTGAGCCGTGCCCGGTCAGCACCCAGCTGTGCTCGACGATGACCGCGAGCGCTCCCAGAAGGCGCAGCAGGTTGAAGGCGTTCAGCCGGGATCGGCTGGGTTCGGCCACTTTTGGCGCTTCGGCCACTGCGCAGCTCCCCCGCGAGTCCGATGCATCTGATGTGTATCGGTTCGCGAAGGAGCTGCGTTACCCAGTGGTTTCAGCTGATACGCCAGGTTGGTTTTAGCTGATACGCCAGGTGTCGCCGCCCAGGAGCAGGTCGCTGAGGTCGCCGGGTCCCTTCTGGGCCACGGCCTCCTCCATCTGCTCGGCCATCAGCACGTCGTACGCGGGCCGGTCGACCGAGCGGAACACACCGATCGGCACGTGCTCGAACGCGGGCTCGTCGAGCCGCGACAGCGCGAAGGCCAGCGACGGGTCCGGGTTGTGCGCGTCGTGCACCAAGATCTGGTCCGCGCTCACCGTGGCCCGGTCGGCCACCTCGATGCCGCCGTTCGCGGCCCTGACGACCGCCTTCGACGCCGACACGATCGGCTGGCCGTGCTCCAGCCTGAGCGTGATGTCGTCGCGGATCTCCGGATCCTTGAGCTGCTCGAAGGCGTTGTCGTTGAAGATGTTGCAGTTCTGGTAGATCTCCACCAGCGAGGTGCCGCGATGGGCGGTGGCCTCACGCAGCACCGACTGCAGGTGCTTGCGGTCGGAGTCGATCGTCCTGGCCACGAACGACGCCTCGGCGCCGATGGCCAGCGAGATCGGGTTGAACGGCTTGTCCAGCGAGCCCATCGGCGTCGACTTGGTGATCTTGCCGACCTCGGAGGTGGGTGAGTACTGGCCCTTGGTCAGACCGTAGATCCTGTTGTTGAACAGCAGGATGTTCAGGTTGACGTTGCGGCGCAGCGCGTGGATCAGGTGGTTGCCGCCGATCGACAGCGCGTCACCGTCACCCGTGATCACCCACACCGACAGGTCGGGCCTGCTCGCGGCGAGCCCGGTCGCGATCGCCGGCGCGCGGCCGTGGATCGAGTGGAAGCCGTAGGTGTTGAGGTAGTACGGGAAGCGGGAGGAGCAGCCGATGCCGGAGACGAACACGATGTTCTCGCGCTTCAGCCCCAGCTCCGGCAGGAAGCTCTGCACGGCGGCCAGGATCGCGTAGTCACCGCAACCGGGGCACCAGCGCACCTCCTGGTCGGACTTGAAGTCCTTCAGGGTCTGCTTGGCGTCTGTCTTGGGGACGAGCGAGAGGCCCCGCCCGTTTACCAGCTCAGTCACTGTCGATCACGTCCTGGATGACTCCGGCCAGCTCCTCGGCCTTGAACGGAAGCCCGCGCACACGGTTGTAGCTGATGATGTCGACGAGGTAGCGCGCCCGCAGCAGCAGGGCGAGCTGGCCGAGGTTGATCTCGGGCAGCAGCACCTTGTCGTAGCTCTTGAGGATCTCGCCGGTGTTGGCGGGCAGGGGGTTGAGGTGACGCAGGTGCACCTGCGCGACCTTGCCACCGGCCCTCCTGATGCGGCGCACGGCCGCGGCGATCGGGCCGTAGGTCGAACCCCAGCCGAGCACCAGCACCTTGGCGTCGCCGTCGGCGTCATCGACCTCGAGGTCGGGTACGTCGATCCCGGCGATCTTGGCCGCCCGGGTCCTGACCATCAGGTCGTGGTTGTCCGGGTCGTAGCTGATGTTGCCCGTGCCGTCGGCCTTCTCGATGCCGCCGATGCGGTGCTCCAGGCCCGGTGTGCCGGGGACGGCCCACGGGCGGGCGAGCGTGTCGGTGTCCCGCTTGAACGGCAGGAACTCGCCGTCGTCGCCGTTGGGCGCCGTGGTGAACTCCTGGGAGATGTCCGGCAGTTCGGAGACCTCCGGCAGGCGCCACGGCTCGGAGCCGTTGGCCAGGTAGCCGTCCGACAGCAGCATGACCGGGGTGCGGTACTTGACCGCGATCCGCGCCGCCTCGATGGCGGCGTCGAAGCAGTCGCTCGGCGACATCGGCGCCACGATCGGCACCGGGGACTCGCCGTTGCGGCCGAACATGGCCATCAGCAGGTCGGTCTGCTCGGTCTTGGTCGGCATGCCGGTGCTCGGCCCGGCCCGCTGCACGTCCACGATGAGCAGCGGCAGCTCGGTGGTGACCGCCAGGCCGACGGTCTCGGCCTTCAGCGCCACACCGGGCCCCGACGTCGTGGTCACGCCCAGCGCGCCGCCGAACGCCGCGCCCAGCGCAGCGCCGACGCCGGCGATCTCGTCCTCCGCCTGGAAGGTGCGGACGCCGAACCGCTTGTGCTTGGACAGCTCATGCAGGATGTCGCTGGCCGGCGTGATCGGGTACGACCCGAGGAACAGCGGCAGCTTGGACTGCACCGAGGCCGCGATCAGGCCGTAGGCCAGAGCCTGGTTGCCGGAGATGTTGCGGTAGACGCCGGGCGCGAGCTGGGCGGGCTTCACCTCGTAGGAGACCGAGAACGCCTCAGTGGTCTCGCCGTAGTTCCAGCCTGCCTGGAAGGCCGCGATGTTGGCCTTGGCGATCTCCGGCTTCTTGGCGAACTTCTGCTGCAAGAACTTGATCGTGTGCTCGGTCGGCCGGTGGTACAGCCAGGAGAGCAGGCCCAGCGCGAACATGTTCTTCGAACGCTCGGCGTCCTTCTTGGACAGGTCGAAGCCTTCGAGCGCCTTGACCGTCAGCGAGGTCAGCGGCACGGCGTGGACGCGCCACTCATTGAGCGAGTCGTCCTCCAGCGGGTTGGCCGAGTAGCCGACCTTCTGCAGGTTGCGCTTGGTGAACTCGTCGATGTTGGCGATGATGTCGGCGCCCCGGGGCAGGTCGCCCAGGTTGGCCTTGAGCGCCGCCGGGTTCATCGCGACGAGCACGTTGGGCGCGTCACCCGGCGTCAGGATGTCATGGTCGGCGAAGTGCAGCTGAAAGCTGGAGACGCCGGGGAGCGTGCCTGCGGGGGCACGGATCTCGGCGGGGAAGTTGGGCAGCGTCGACAAGTCGTTGCCGAACTCCGCGGTGCCCGCGGTGAAGCGGTCTCCGGTGAGCTGCATGCCGTCGCCGGAGTCGCCGGCGAATCTAATGATCACGCGGTCGAGTTGCTGGACCTGCTTCGTCACAGCTCAGTCCTCCCCGACGCGCCGAGGCGCGGTCGTATGTGGCGCGTTCTCAGTTTCCATGCTAGATCCTCGCGAGGTTCAACACGTTTCCTCGCTACAGAATGCGGGTAAACGCGGGGTCAATCAGGGGATACCGGAGAACCACTAGGGGTGACACAGGCCGCCGGCGATTCTGCACAGGTCGACGTGCAGGCGTGCGAAGAGGACTGTTCGGGTCACGAGCGCCAACTATACGTCCCCCCCAGGCGTGGCTTACGTCAGGGGGCGATGACGCGCGATCTCCGACCCCGATCGGTAAAGCTGTCCGGCCTCCATACCTGCTGTTCCATACAATTCTGGAACAGTGACAAGCGTGTAACCCTTCCCTTGCAGCTTTTTGAGGATGTCCGGAACCGCGTCAACGGTCGCCGCCCGAACGTCGTGCATGAGCACGATGGCCCCGGCGCCCGCCTGCCCGGTCACCCGGTCGGCGATCGCCTTGGCGTCTTTCGCGTACTTGTCACCCGAGTCGACGTTCCGGCCGACGATGGCGAGGCCCATGTCCCCCGCCACGTCCGTCACGTCCTGGTCGACAGCTCCGTATGGCGCGCGCATCAGCGTGGGCCGCTCGCCGGTGGCCGCCGAAATGGTGTCCTGGGTACGGCGGAGCGAGTCGGCGATCTTGCTGGTCGGCAACTTCGACAGGTCCAGGTGCGCCCAGGAGAGGTTGGCCACCAGATGTCCCTCGACGCTCATCCTGAGCAGCAGATCCGGCCGGGCCGCGGCACTGGTGCCGACGGTGAAGAAGGTGGCCCGCGCCCCGGCCTGGTGCAGCATGTCGAGCAGTCTGGGCGTGTCCGGTCCCGGCCCGCCGTCGAAGGTCAGCGCGACGCACTTGGCCTTGGCGCAGTCGACCGATCCCGCCCGGTTGCTGACGGCCTCGGGGCTGGATGACGGAACCATCCTCGGCATGGTCGGCGCCGCCTGCCTGGCGGCCTCCCGTACGACCTCCTGCGCGCGCCGGCCCGTCGGCGACAGCAGGGGATCGGCCTGCCGGGCGGGTACGGCCACGGCCAGGCGGCCGAGGGAGCACGGCCCGACCTGGCAGTCGTCGAACTCCACCACCAGGTCCCCGCCCTGGTTGAAGGCCATCGAGTCGAGCCGGTCGCCGTTCAGCCTGCCGGGGTCCGTCGGGGATCCGCGCTTCGCGAGCCGGTCCCTGACCAGCCGCGTGAGATCGCGCAGCGCCGCCTGGCCGGAGAGCAGGCCGGCCGAGCCGGTCGCCTTGCCGGTCCGCCGGTCGTACCAGAGGGTCCGGGTGGAGTTGCCCCAGCCGGCGCCGAGGGACTCGCCGGTGCGCAGCCGTACGCCGACGATGTCGCCGGAGACGGCGGCGAACTGCCAGTCCACGTTCAGCTCGGGGCGGGGCCGGAGGGCGTCGAACCTGGTGAGAAAGCGGAAGCGGCGCAGCGTCCGCTCGCTCTCGTCACGCAGGGCCTTGTTGAGGCGGGGCGCGTCCGGCAGCTCGGGGTAGGTGATATGCACATGGCGACTCGCGTGCCCGCGGACGTCGTCGCCCAGGGTTCTGGTGACCAGACCGCTCACGGTCGCGGGGTCGACAAAGTCGATCATGGTCGGCTCCGCGGGGACCATGACGTCCCGCTCAGGGGAAGCGGTGGCCAGCCCACCACCCACGGCGGAAAGGGCCAGCAGGGCGATTCCTCCAATGAGTCCCTTTTTGTGCATGAACGTCAGGTTAAAGGAGCGATCTTCCGTTTTACTCCGTTTTGGTACGATGGGTGACGAGGCTTGACTGAGTTACGATCAGGACATGGACGGCTACTTCGGGTCCTATGTGCTGGTCGCGGCGCTGCTCGCCATCGGCGTGGCCATCGTGGCCGGGGCCCTCCTGATCAACCGTCTCCTGCGCCCGACCAGGCCGACGGCCGAGAAGCTGACCACCTACGAGTGCGGCGTCGACCCCGTCGGCGACGGCTGGGCCCAGTCGCAGGTGCGCTACTACGTCTACACGTACCTGTACGTGGTCTTCGCCGTGGACGCCGTGTTCCTCTTCCCGTGGGCCACGGTCTTCGACGCGCCGGGATTCGGGCTGACGACGCTCGTGGAGATGTTCGTCTTCCTGGGGTTCATCGCGCTCGGCATCCTCTACGCCTGGCGAAAGCGCGTACTCGGCTGGACTTAGGTTGTTTTTCGGTCGATCATCCGCCGCCCCTCTACTCCTTGGGTAGATCACGCGGGACAATGGCCGTATGGCAGCCACGGATCTCCCGATGCCCACGGTGGGGCCGATCTCGCGCTTGGCACCCAAGCCGATGCGCTTCGTGCTCAACTGGGGGCGGCGTTATTCGCTGTGGGTGTTCAACTTCGGGCTCGCCTGCTGCGCGATCGAGTTCATCGCGACCTCCATGAGCCGCCACGACTTCATCCGGTTCGGGGTGATCCCGTTCGCCAACGGGCCGCGCCAGGCCGACCTGATGATCGTCTCGGGCACCGTCACCGACAAGATGGCCCCCGCCGTCAAGCGCCTCTACGAGCAGATGCCCGATCCGAAGTACGTGATCTCGTTCGGCGCCTGCTCCAACACCGGCGGCCCCTACTGGGACTCCTACTGCGTCACCAACGGCGTCGACCAGATCATTCCCGTCGATGTCTATGTGCCGGGCTGCCCGCCCAGACCCGAGGCGCTGCTCCACGGGATCATGAAGCTCCAGGAGAAGATCGCCGCCGAGAAGCTCAGCGACCGCTACGTCTGGTCGCGCTCGCACGGGGATGTGTCGTGACGCCCGAGGAGCGCTTCGGTGAGCGGGTCTCCGTCTCCACTTCGTTCGGCGAGACCACCGTCGACGTCGGCACGGCCGACTGGATCGAGGTCCTGACCTTCCTCAGGGACTCCGGCCACACCTTCTTCGACTGGCTGACCGGGGTCGACGATCCGCCCGACGGGTTCTTCGTGGTCGCCCACGTCTACGACCCCGACTCGTGCGAGCGGGTGCTGGTGCGCACCCGGGTGCCGCGCGCCGATCCGCGGCTGCCCTCCGCCGTGGGCGTCTACCGGGGCGCCAACTGGCACGAGCGCGAGACGTACGAGATGTTCGGGGTGCTCTTCGACGGCCACCCCCACCTGGTGCCGCTGCTGCTGCCCGACGGGTTCGAGGGGCATCCGCTGCGCAAGGACTTCATCCTCGCCGCCCGGGTGGCCAAGCCCTGGCCGGGAGCCAAGGAGCCGGGCGAATCCGGGCACGGCTCGCCGAGCCGGCGCAAGACGCTGCCGCCCGGCGTACCCGCCGACTGGGGGACACCCGATGCTTGACGTGGTGCTGCGCTTCGTCGCCATCCTCATCGTGTTCCTCGTGCTGCCGCTGATCGTCGGGCAGACCGAGCACAAGGTCATGGCGCACATGCAGTCGCGCCTCGGGCCGATGTACGCGGGCGGCTTCCACGGCTGGGCGCAGCTCATCGCCGACGGGGTGAAGTTCGCGCAGAAGGAGGACATCATCCCGGCCGCCGCCGACCGGCGCGTCTTCATGATCGCCCCCGGTGTCGCGCTGGTGCCCTACCTGCTCGTGCTGATCGCCATCCCCGTCGACCAGGGGCTGGTCGGCGTGGACCTCGACCTCGGGCTGTTCTTCGTGCTCGCGGTGATGGGCATCGGCGTGCTCGGCTCGATCATGGCGGGGTGGGCGTCGGCCAACAAATACTCGGTGCTCGGCGGCATGCGGTCGGCCGCCCAGCTCATGTCGTACGAGCTGCCGCTGGTGCTGGCGGCCTCCTCCGTCGCGATGGCGGCGGGCACGCTGTCCATCCCGGCGATCGTCTCGGCGTGGCAGTGGTGGTGGCTGCCGTGGCAGGCCATCGGCGGCGTGGTGTTCTTCCTGGCCGGGCTGGCCGAGCTGCGCCGGCCGCCGTTCGACATGCCGATCGCCGAGTCCGAGATCATCATGGGGCCGATGACCGAATACACCGGGATGCGGTTCGCCCTGTTCATGCTCTCGGAGTACGTCGGGATCGTCGTGCTGTCGTTCCTGACCACCGTGCTGTTTCTGGGCGGGTGGCATGGGCCGTTGCTGGCCGGATGGGTGTGGACGCTGGTCAAGGTGTTCGCGCTGGCTTTTGTGGTGATCTGGCTGCGGGTGAGCTTTCCCCGGATGCGTGAGGACCAGTTGCAGAAGCTGGCGTGGATGGGGCTGGTGCCGTTGGCGCTGGTCCAGTTGGCGCTCACGGGCGTCGTGAAGGTGCTCACGTAGTTCCGCTGGTTCGCCGGCACTTTACCTCCGCCTTATCCGTTTGATGTGGATAGGGGGCTCTATGGAGGGTGATCTTCATGGAAGTTCGGCTTCGGCCGGTCGCGGGGGCGGTGGCGGGGAATCCCTGTCCCCGGACGGACGTGTTATGGGACGGCTCGGCGTTGGCCGTCTCCGACGACGCAACCGGGCAATCCGTGCGGCTGGTGCCCGCGACGCTCTACCACTACCGCTATGACCAGCGGGTCCTCGTGTCGAGGAGGAAGGCCAAGACCCTCTCGGTCCAGGGCCTGGCCGCGCTCGACGGCGACGGCCTGGTGCTGCTCGACCTGCCGGGCGAGTGGTACGTCCCGCATGTGGCCGCGTTCGTGAGGTACGCGGGCCTGCCCATCGTCGACGCCCGCGGACACGCCTCGAACCGGGTGCGGGCGGTGCTCGCCGGCCGCGCCCCAGGCTGGCGCCGCCTCCGGGGCCTGCCGCCACCGTTCCTGGCCAGGTATCGCCGGCCGGTGAGCATCGGGGTCGGTGTCGCCGGGCTGGCGGTGATGGTCTACCTGGCGTCGACCGGCATGTGGGCGGCCTGGCGCGGGATCTCCATGGTGGGCAGGTCGCTCCTGGACCTCCTGGAGGTCAAGTGGCTGGCCGTCGGCTTCAGCCCCGTGCTCCTGGTGCTGCGCCCGGTGTCCGCCCGTGTCCACCGCTGGCGCGCGGACCGCGGCCTGATCCTCGGCCCCGCCGGGGGGCCGTATCTCTCGGTGCTCCCTGGCGAGAAGCTGCACGTGAACCGGGGCAAGGAACAGACACCGTCCATCAAGATCGGCGCGGGCCGGAGGATGGCCGCGTCCCTGCTGCTCTATCGCTATGACGATCTGACCGGCCTGTTCGTCCTCGACGGGGACGGCGGCCCCGTGCACCACCTGCCCGGCGGATGGACCCCTGACGCCGTCCACCGCTTCGCGGACCGCCACAAGCTGAGCCTGGCGGTGCACTCGATCTCACGGGAGGAGTATCTGGACCTCACTCGCAACGCCCGGGACGCGACAATCTGACGCCGGGTGTCCTGAGGGGTCTCCGCAATTTCACCGTCCCGTTACGGGGCGCGCCACGCACACCTCAGGGCCGTTGAAGTGACAGAGCCCGGCCCTGGTCGGTGGGCGGCGGCCGGGTCGGCTTGCCGTACAAGATCGAGATCTTTTCCCCGATCGGTGGTTGGCGTCCGCGACGGCGGATGGGCCCGTTCGGTGGTTGGCGTCCGTGATTGGCGGATGGGCCCGTTCGGTGGTTGGCGTCCGTGATGGCGCGTCAACCCGATCGGCGATCAGTGGACGATGGCCAGCATCACGTCCGACGCGGACGGGCGGTCGTTCGGGCTCTTGTGCAGGCAGGAGCCCACGATGCTGCGGAGAGCGGGCGGTAGTGGCGACAGGTCCGGGTGGAAGGTGAGCACCCGATTGAACACCGCCGGCACCGTATCCTCCCCGAACGCCGGCCGCCCCGTCGCCGCGAACATCATCGTCACAGCCCAGCTGAACACGTCGGACGCCGGCCCCACCGTCGCCCCGGTCAACTGCTCGGGCGACATGTAAGGCGGGGTGCCGACCATCTTGCCCGAGGTCACCGTCATCTGGTCGAGCGCCCGCGCGATCCCGAAGTCGATCACGCGCGGCCCGTCCGGCCCGATCAGCACGTTGCTCGGCTTGAAGTCGCGGTGGACGATCCCCGCTTTGTGGATGGCTGCGAGCGCTCCGGCTGTGGATAACGCCAGCCGCGTCAGGCTGTCCTCGTCGCGCGGGCCGTACTTTCGTACGAGATGTTCGAGCGACGGGCCCTCGACGTATTCGCTGACGATGTAGGCGTGCTGACCCGTGATGCTGACGTCGAGCACCCGGGCCGTGGAGAACGTCGCCACCCGCCGAGCCGAGTCGACCTCCCTGGCGAACCTGGCCCGCGCCACGTCGTCCACGAGGTCGTGCAGGACCTTGACGGCGACGCGTACGCCGTTGGGCGCCATCGCGAGATAGACCGCGCCCTGCCCGCCCCGCCCGAGCAGCTGGAGGACCCGGTAGTGCCCGATCCACTCGGGCTCGTGCGGCCGGCGCTGGGGACTCGGGGAGGTGGTGCGCTGGTGCACATCGAAGGGGGGCGGAGTGTTCCGGTGCTGGTGGGGAGGCTGGTAGGCGGGTCTGTCGCGGCGGGCCCTGACCATGGTGGGGACCAGGATGCCCGAGTGGACGACCCCGCCCAGCCAGCTGATGACCAGCCCGAACGAGACCAGCCCCGACAGCGGGCTGGGGATGTCCGCGAACTCCGTGTAGCTGACGGCCGCCAGCACGAACGAACCGATGCAGATGGCGTAGAAGCCCGCCGCGACAACGTGCCACGAGCTCCGCAGCCAGTAGGCCGCGAACCCGATCGTGAACGGTGTCGCAAGCCCACACGTCATCAGCGGCAGCGCCGCCCACACGATGGCAGCCGCCCACGCTCCGCTAGTGGGACGGGCTGGCTGGCTGTACGACATGGCGGGAAGACTATCGCGCAGGACTTTCACATATCGGCTGTGGACACATCTTGTGGATAACCTTCGGCCAACCTGTGGATGACTGTGGAAAACTTGGGGACAACGGGCCTGGATCATTCACCTGCACGGTCAAGTGCGACATGATGTTGATATGGCGCGGATACCGGGAGTCGGCCTCGCGAAGGGTCTATCGGTGACTCTTCGTCACATGCTGCGCAAATCCGTGACGCAGCAGTATCCCGAGGTCAAGCCCACCCTCCCGCCGCGCAGCCGCGGCGTCATCGCCCTGGTCGAGGAGAACTGCACCTCCTGCATGCTCTGCGCGCGCGAGTGCCCCGACTGGTGCATCTACATCGACTCGCACAAGGAGACCCTTCCGGCCCCTGAGGGCGGGCGTGCCCGCCAGCGGAACGTCCTCGACCGGTTCGCCATCGACTTCGCCCTGTGCATGTACTGCGGGATCTGCATCGAGGTGTGCCCGTTCGACGCGTTGTTCTGGTCGCCCGAGTTCGAGTACGCCGAGGGTGACATCCGCAACCTTCTGCACGAGAAGGACCGGCTCGCGGCCTGGGCCCCCACGGTCCCCCCGCCACCCGCCCACGACCCCGGCGCCGCACCCCCGAAGGAACTCACAGCCGCCCCCCGCCGCCCCGCCGCCGACCGCCCTGGCACCACAGATCTGGCCCCCGCCCGCCCAACCTCCAGCCGCCCCGGCGTCGCAGGCTCGGCCGCCGACCGGGCCGGTACCGCTGACCGTTCTGGTGCTACGGGTTCGTCCGCTGACCGTCGCGGTACCGCAGAGTCGGCCACTGACCGTTCCGGTGCCACGGGCTCGGCCGCCGACCGGACCGGTACTGTTGACCGTCCTGGCGAGCCAGGCCCCGCATCCGGGTCGTCGGCACCTGCTCCCGGGCCACCCGCGCCCACATCCGGTCCACCCGCCCCTACATCCGGTCCGCCGGCACCGACATCCGGTCGGCCAGCGCCTGCTTCCGGCCCGTCGGCACCCGCATCCGGCCCGTCGGCATCGGCTTCAGGCGGCCCGTCATCCACAGGCCGGCCATCTGCCGAAGCGTCATCCACAGGCCCGGGCGAACCGTCGTCGCAGCCCGGCGCGGGGGAGCAGAATTCTGGCGCGAGCCGGCGCGGGCGCAGGATGGCCGATCCTCGATCCATCCGCCCGCCCGGGCGGCTCGGCCCTGATGAGACAAGGGAGTCCGGGGAGGATTCGTGACCGAGGCGGTGCCCTCCTACCTGTCACCCACCGGGCAGGAGATCGTCTTCTTGCTGCTGGGCGCGGTGGCGGTCGGATCCGCGCTGCTCGTCGTCACGACCAAACAACTGGTCCATGCCGCCCTCTGGCTGGTCCTCTCCTTCGGCGCCCTGGCCGGTGGCTACCTGGTGCTGACCGCCGAGTTCGTGGCCTGGGTGCAGGTGCTCATCTATGTGGGCGCGGTGGTGGTCCTGCTGCTGTTCGGCATCATGCTGACCCGTGCCCCGATCGGCCGCTCCGCCGATCTCGACAGTGGCAACCGGTGGGTGGCGGCCGTGGTGGCGGTGGCGACGGCGGCCGTCCTGGTCACGGTGGTGATCGACGGCTTCCGTACGGCGTACACACCGCTGAGACCCGGCTCCGGCGCCGCCAAGGAGCTCGGCGCCAGCGTGTTCAGCACCTGGGTGCTGCCTTTCGAGGCGCTCTCCGTGTTGCTGCTGGCCGCGTTGATCGGCGCCATCGTGCTGTCCCGCACGGACATTCCCGGGGGTTCGCCACCCGAGCAGACCGGGGGTTCTTAGTGCACATCGTCTACCCGGCGGTCGTCTCCGCGCTCCTCTTCTCCGTCGGCATCTACGGGGTGCTCGCCCGGCGCAACACGATCCTCGTGCTGATGTCGGTCGAGCTGATGCTCAACGCCGTCAACCTCAACCTGGTCGCGTTCGACGTGTGGCTGGGCGATCGGCTGCACAGCGGCCAGGTGCTCACGCTGTTCATCATCGTGATCGCCGCCGCCGAGGTCGGGCTGGGCCTCGCGATCGTACTGGCCCTCTACCGCAACCGCCGCACGGTCGACATCGACCAACTCCGCGACCTGTCCGAACCGGGAACGCCGGACGACCCGGCAGTCTCCGGTAGGTCGGGCGGCCTGGCAGATCCCGGCACGCCGGACGATCCGGTGGGCCCCGGTAGGTCGGGCGGGCCGGCAGGTCCTGGCGCGTTGGATGACCCGGCAGTCTCCGGTAGGCCGGGCGGCCCGGTAGATCCCGACACCTCGGATGGTCCGGCAGATCCCGGCACCTCGGACGATTCGGCCGACTCGCCGGCTCGTCGGCTGGACGGGCCCGCAGCGGCGGGGGATTCAGCCGAGACAGCCGGGCCTGTCAGGCGAGGGGGCACGTTGTGACGATCTTCCCGCTCTTGGCCGTCGTCCTTCCCTTCGTCGCGGCCGTCGCAGGCCTGTTGTTGTCGCGCTGGCCGCACCGACGTCCAACTAGCACACCGGGACCGGGCGCGGGCGCCAATGCGCGGGCGGCGTGGATCGCGGTGGTGCCGACGGCGGGCGCCGCGGTCCTGGCGCTCTGGCTGGCCTGGGAGCCGGGTTTCGCGTTTCTCGAAGGCGCCAGGCCGGGCCCGGCGGTCGGCCGCACCTACGGCACCATCGGCACCGGTGCCATCCCGATCTCGCTGACCCTCCAGGCCGACGACCTGTCCGCCATCCTCGGCGTCCTGGTGACCCTCGTGGCGCTGGCCGTACAGGTCTATTCGGTCGGCTACCTCCACGACGATCCCCGCTATCCCTCCTACAGCGCCTTCATCAGCCTGTTCACCAGCGCGATGCTGCTGGTGGTCTACGCGGGCGACCTCCTCGTCCTCTATGTGGGCTGGGAGATCATGGGCCTGTGCTCATATCTCCTCATCGGCCATTGGTGGGAGGACAAGGCCAACTCGCGAGCCGCCATCAAGGCGTTCCTGGTCACCCGGCTCGGCGACGTCGGCTTCCTGTTCGGCATCTTCGTGCTCGGCGCCGCCGCGGGCAGCTTCCGGATTGCGGATGTGCTGGCGAAGGTGCCCGAGATGTCCACGGGCACGCTGGTGGCCGCCACGATGCTGCTGCTCGCCGGGGTGGCGGGCAAGAGCGCGCAGGTGCCGCTGCACACCTGGCTGCCCGACGCGATGGCGGGCCCGACGCCCATCAGCGCGCTGATCCACGCCGCCACCATGGTGGCCGCCGGCATCTTCATCGTGGCGCGGCTCTTCCCCGCCTTCCAGGCCGCCCGCCCCACACTCGACGTGCTGGCCGTCCTGGCCGCCCTCGGCATGCTGGGCGCCGCTCTGGCCGCGCTCGCCCAGGACGACCTGAAACGCGTGCTCGCGTACTCGACGATCAGCCAGCTCTCCTACATGGCCGGCGGGCTGGCGGCGGGCTCCGACAGCGCGGCGATCTTCCACCTCCTCACGCACGGCGCGTTCAAGGCGCTGCTCTTCCTGTGCGCGGGCGCGGTCATCCACCACGTCGGCTCGAACCTGATGACCCAGATGGGCGGCCTGAGACGGCAACTGCCGGTCACGTTCGTCACGATGACGATTGGATTCGCCGCCCTCGCGGGGCTGCCCCCGGCGAGCGGCTTCTTCAGCAAGGACGAACTCCTGCTGGCCATGGACCACGCACTGTCGGGTGGCGGTCTGACGGACGCCGCCGCCCTGCTGCTGTACGGCTGCGCGCTCGCGACCGTCGCCGTCACCGGGGCGTACGCGACGAGGGCCTGGCTCCGTACCTTCTTCGGTGCGGCGAGAGTCGTCGCGCTCCCCGAGCCCGAGCCCGGCACGGCCCACGTGATCGACGTCCGCGAGGCGCCGCGGACGATGCTCGTGCCCATCGTGCTCCTTTCGGTTCCCGCCCTGCTGCTCGGGCTCGCGGGCGGGCTCCACGTGGACCTGGGGGTGGCGGCCATCGGCGTCGTGCTCGCGCTGCTCGGCGCCGGGGTGGTGTACGCGTTCTGGCGCAGTGACCCCCTCGCCGACCCGGCCCGCCTGCTTGGTCCCCTGCGTGTGCCGTGCGAGCGGGCGTTCTACGTGGACGGCGTCTACTCCGCCCTGTTCGTCCGGCCGGTCCTGGCGCTGGCCAGGCTCGTGGTCAGGACGGACGACGTGGTCGTGGACGGGGCGGTACGCGGCTCGGGACGGTCCGCGCGAGGGTTGTCCGGGCTGCTGCGGCTCGCCCAGAACGGCAACGTCCAGCTCTACGTGAGCGGCGTGCTCGCCGGAGTCCTCTTGATCGTGGTGGGGGCGGTGGTGTTCACGTGACGAACCGGCTTCCTGTCGTGATGGGGGCGGTGGTGTTCGCATGACGAGCTGGCTTCCTGCTGTGGTGGGGGCGGTGGTGTCCACATGACGGGCTTGCTTCCTGTCGCGTTGCTGGCCGTGCCCCTGCTCGGGGCGCTGCTGCTCCTGGTGGCGCCGAGCGCGTTGCGCCCGTGGCTGCGGGTCTACGGGCTGGTCGTGTCGGGTGCCGCGCTGGTGCTCGCCGTGGTGATGGTGGCGACGTTCGACTACGGTCAGGCGGCGCGGCCGCAGTTCGCCGTCGAGCGGGAGTGGATCTCTGGCCTGGGGCTCCACTTCCGCCTGGCCGTCGACGGCATCTCGCTGCCGCTGGTCGCGCTGACGGCTCTCCTGACGTTCCTCTGCTTCGTCTACCTGAGCTGGGGCGACGCGCGCGGTCCCGGCCAGTTGCTGCGGGCGAGAGCGGGCGGTGCGCGGCCTCGGGCGCTGGTGTTCACGCTGCTCGTGCTCGAAGTCGGCATGATCGGCACGTTCCTCGCGCTCGACCTGCTGCTGTTCTTCGTGTTCTTCGAGATCGTGCTGATCCCGATGTACTTCCTGATCGCCGTGTGGGGCGGCAAGGGCCGTCGCGGCGCGTCGATCAAGTTCATCCTGTACACGCTGCTCGGATCGGTCGTGATGCTGCTCGGCCTGCTGCTCGTCTGGGCGCGGACCGGCACACTCGACATCGTCGCCCTCGGCCAGGCCCACGGTGCGGGCATGCCGAGAGCCGTACAGATCCTCGCCTTCGTGGCCATCGGTGTCGGGCTGGCGGTCAAGACGCCCATGTGGCCGCTGCACACCTGGCTGCCCGACGCGCACACCGAGGCGCCCACCGTCGGCTCGGTGCTGCTGGCCGGCGTACTGCTGAAGATGGGCACGTACGGCTTCGCCAGGATCGCCATCCCCGTCCTGCCCGAGGGGGCGGTGGCGGTGGCGCCGTGGCTGGGGGCGTTCGCCGTGGTCGGCATCGTCTACGGTGCGCTGGCATGCCTCGCGCAGCGCGATCTCAAGCGCATGATCGCCTACTCGTCCGTGGGCCACATGGGCTTCGTCCTGCTGGGCTTCGCCACGCTGACCACGGTGGGCGTCAACGGCGCCCTGTTCGCGAACGTCGCCCACGGCCTCATCACCGGCCTGCTCTTCTTCCTCGCCGGCGCGATCAAGGATCGCTATGGCACGGCCGACATGCGGGTACTCGGCGGCGGCATGCTGGCGACGCTTCCTCACCTGGGGTCGGTGCTGACCTTCGCGGCCATCGCCTCGCTCGGGGTGCCTGGGCTGGCCGGGTTCTGGGGGGAGATGCTGTCCCTGTTCGGCGCCTTCCAGCCGGGGGATGGGTTGCCGCGGGGGCTGTTTCTGACGTTCATGGTGATCGGCGGGCTGGGCGCGGTGCTGACGGCGGCGTACTTCCTCGTCATGCTGTCCCGCGTGACGCACGGGCTCCCTGAACGGGCGGTTCCGGCCGCAGCCGCTCGCTCGGGTGCGCTCGGCTCAGGCCCGCGGCCGGTGGTGGTGGCCGGGCCGATCGAGGGTGGGGCCGGGCGGCGGGTGTTGCGTGACATCCAGGGGTACGAGTGGGCGGCCTGGGTGCCGTTGATCGTGCTGATCCTGCTGTTCGGGCTCTGGCCCAAACTGCTCCTCTCGCTCACCACACCGGCCGTGCAGACCCTGCTGGGGGCCTTGTCATGATCCAGCAGATCGACTACTTCGTCATCGCGGTGCCGCTGGTCCTCGCGCTGGTGGCCGGGCTCGTGCTGATGCTCGACGCGTTCCTTCCCACCGGGAGGCGGACCCAGACCGGGCTCGGTCTGGTCAGTCTCGGGGGCATCGTCGTCGCGCTGGGGTTCGTCGTGGCGCAGGCCGTACGAGGTGGCGGTTCGCGGGCGACCTTCTGCGTTCCCGAAAGCCTCGCCACCGCGGCGGGGGCCGGGAGCCCGGCGGGGGCAGGAAGTGCGGCGGCGTGTTCGTTCGTGGTCGACCGGTTCACGCTGATCTTCGCGGGGCTGGTGCTGGTCGCGGCCGTCGTGGTCGTGCTGATGTCCATGTCCGAGCTGGCCGGGGGTGGCATTCCGGCTGGTGAGTGGTATTTCCTGGTGCTCTGTACCCTGGTCGGCGCGGTGACCCTGCCTGCCTCGCGTGACCTGATCATGCTGGTGGTGGCCCTGGAGCTGGTGTCGCTGCCGGTGTTCGCCCTCACCGCGCTCAAACGCTACGACGGGCGCTCCTCCGAGGCGGCGGTCAAGCTCTTCCTCGTCTCGGTCGTGTCGACGGCCGTCATGCTGTTCGGGGTCTCCCTGCTGTACGGGATCGCCGGGACGGTCTACCTCTCCCGTCTCGCCTCGGTGTTCAGCGGGACGGCGGCCGCGCCGGGTGCGGCGATGCCGGAGGCACACTCGGCCCTGCTGGCGGCCGATCACGGGCTGCCGGGCGTGGTCACGGTCGGGCTGGTGCTCGTCGTGGCCGGCTTCGCGTTCAAGATCGCCGCTGTGCCGTTCCACTCCTGGGCGGCGGACGTCTACCAGGGCGCGCCGGTCCCGGTCGCCGCGCTGCTTTCGGTGATCTCGAAGGCGGCCGGGTTCGCGGGCCTGATCCTCGTCCTGGTCGCCGCGTTGCCCGGCCAGGCGTCGACCTGGACGCCCATCATCGCGGTCGTCGCGGCGCTCACCATGACGGTCGGCAACCTCCTGGCCATGCGCCAGCGCTCCGCCGTACGACTGCTGGCCTGGTCCTCGGTCGCCCAGTCGGGCTACATCCTGGCCCCGCTCGCAGTGGTGGCCCGGACCGGGGCGCCCAGCCTCACCTCCGGAGCGGTCGGGGCGTCGGTGGCGTACCTCGTCATCTACGCGGCCATGAACCTGGGCGCGTTCGCGGTCGTCATGCTGGTGTCGCGGACGACCGCGCGCAACGAGCTGGACGACTACCGCGGCCTCGCCTTCCGCAGCCCGGTGGCGGCGATCGCGTTGGCGTTCTGCCTGATCTGCCTGGCCGGGCTGCCGCCGGGGCTGGCGGGGTTGTTCGCCAAGGTGGTGGTGTTCCGGGAGATCATCGAGGGTGGAGCCGGGTGGCTCGCGGTCGTCATGGCCGTCAACACCGTGATCGGTCTGTACTACTACGTGGTCTGGACGGCACGACTGTTCGCCCCGGTCGAGGCCGTGCCCGCCGGGGTCCGCCGGGCGCTGCCCGCTGTCTGGGTGGCCATCGGGATCGCTCTGGTGGTGGCGCTCCTGTTCTCGGTCGCACCTCAGTTGGTGCTGGGGGTGACGTCGCTGTCCGCCTCCGGGTGATAAAGGGGACTCCAGTGCTTTGGGCGGGCGGTTCGGTCGCGCTGCGCCCTCGGGTGAGCACGACGGGGAACGATGGACCGGGGGATCGTCGTTGGACCGGGTGAACCCACACCACGAAGGGGGGAACCTTGCACCACAACGGTCTGCGCACCGCCATTCTGCTGGGCGGCCTATCTGCGTTGATACTCGCGGTGGGAGGGTGGTTGGGCGGCGGCACCGGCCTGCAGATCGCGTTCGTGCTCGCCATGGCGAGCAGTGGTGTCGCCTACTTCTTCTCCGATCGGATCGCCCTGTCGGCGATGCGGGCGCGGCAGGTCAGCGAGGTCGAGCAGCCCCTGCTCTACCGGATCGTACGGGAGCTCTCCACCGAAGCCCGGCAGCCGATGCCGCGCCTGTACATTTCCCCCACCGTGCAACCGAACGCCTTCGCGACCGGGCGGAGCCCGCGCCAGGCGGCGGTCTGCGTGACGTACGGGCTCACACAACTGCTCAACCCGGACGAGCTGCGTGGGGTCATCGGGCACGAGCTGTCCCATGTCTACAACCGCGACATTCTGCTCTCGTCGGTGGCCGGGGCTCTGGCCACGATGATCACTTGGCTCAGCTATCTGGCCGTGTTCTTCGGCGGGTCCGATGACGATGAGGGGCCCGGGTTCCTGGGGGCGCTGCTCATGATGCTCCTCGGGCCGGTGGCGGCGGGGATGGTGCAGATGGCGATCTCCAGGACGCGGGAGTTCCAGGCGGATGAGTCGGGTGCTCGGCTGACGGGCGATCCGCTGGCGCTGGCGTCGGCGTTGCGCAAGATCGAGATGGGCGCTCGCCGGCTGCCGCTGCCGGAGAACAGCCGCCTCACCTCGGCTTCCCACATGATGATCGCCAACCCGTTCAGCGGGTCCGGGTTCGGGCGGCTGTTCTCCACGCATCCGCCCACCTCCGAGCGGGTGGCCCGGCTGGAGCGCATGGCAGGCTACCGCCGCTAGTTCCGTCACGCCGGGCTCGGGCGGTCGTGCGACAGGCTGGGCTACGGTGCGACAGGCTGGACTACGTCGTCACGTCGGGCTCGGACAGTTGGATCGCGGCGGCCGGGCAGACGCTCGCCGCCTCGCGCACGGCCCGGTGCAGGCGCGCCGCCGGGGTGTCGTCGAGCAGCAGCACGATCCCGTCGTCCTCGTCCTGGTCGAACACCTCCGGCGCGATCATCACGCACTGCCCCGCCCCGCAGCACTTGTCCCGGTCCACCGCTACTTTCATGGTGCTCACCACCTGACGGGCACCTGCTGGAGCCCGCCGACGAGCAGCCCCTCGCGGCGGGCCAGCTCGCGGGCGGGAACGGCCAGCTCCAGCGAGGGCAGCCGGCGCAGCAGCACGGACAGGACGGTCTGCAACTCGGTGCGCGCCAACGCCTGCCCCACGCAGGAGTACGGCCCAGCACCGAAGGACAGATGGGCGTTGGGGGAGCGGCTCACGTTCATGTCACCGGCGTCCTCGAAGGCCTGCCCGTCGCGGTTGGCCGAGGCCATGCTGCAGACCACCGTGGTCCCGGGCGGCAGCGTCGTCCCGCCGACCTCGATCTCCTCGGTGATGTAGCGCGGCATCCCGAATCCGGGGTTCGCGTCGAAGCGCAGCGTCTCCTCGACCGCCGACCGAACGAGCGACGGGTCCGCCAGCAGCCGCTCCCACTGCCGCCGGTCGGCCAGCAGCATCGCCACCATCTTCCCGATCATGTTCGCGGTGGTCTCGTGCCCGGCGACCAGGAGGCTCTGGCCGGTGCCCAGCACCACGGCCTCCGTCATCAAGTCGTCCTCCTCGACGAGGGCGAGGAGGTCGCTGATCAGGTCGTCGCCGGGTTGTGCCTGCTTGGCGGCGATGTGCGCGGCGAAGTACTCGTTGAACTCGGCCTGCGCGGCGTCGACCTCCTTCTGCTCGTACTTCGAGAGGTTCATCAGCGTGTCCGACCAGTACGCGAACCGGAACCGGTCCTCGTTCGGCACCCCGAGCAGATCGCAGATCACCCATACCGGCAGCGGGAACCCCAGACCGGAGACGAGGTCGGCCGGCGGCCCCTGCGCCACCATCGCGTCGATCAGTTGCTCGCTCATAGCCGCCATCCGCGGCGCCATGGCCGCGACGCGCTTGGCGGTGAACGCCCTGCCGATCAGACGGCGCCACCGCTGGTGCCCCTCGCCGACCGAGGCGGCCATGCCGCTCCTACGCTGGGCGAACGGCCCGCCGGACGCGTTGGCGGTGGTCCTGGCCGCGTTGGCGGCGTCCAGGTGGCGGGTGAACCGCGGATCGGACAGCACCTGCTTGACGTCGTCGTAGCGGGTGAGCAGCAACGCCTCGTCGCCGCTGGCGAGCCGGATCGGAGCCACCGGGCGGCCCTCGCGCAGGTTCGCCCACTCCTCAGGCGGCTCCAGGGCGGTGGGATTGCGGAACGGGTAATCGGGCGTGCCACTCACGGTGACCTCCTGATGGCCGGTATGACCGCATTTAAAACAATTGCCTTATTTTCGTCAATAACGCGGCAGCGGCGCCTGCCACGGGCTGACCGTCTCACTCGCTGCCTTTCCGCCGATGTGGAGCCGGCCGCAGCGTTGAGCCGAGCGTGCCGAAGGGAATGATCCTCCCGTCCGCGGCGGGCGCTGCTCGTCAGTGGATGTGGGGGCCGATCGGCTGGGAGCGCGAGGTCGGCGAGCTAGCTGGGGCCAGCCGTAGAGCCGGGCCCGGTTGCGGAGGTCCCTGACCCGTCCGATGTCGGCAACAGGCCGACGAACATCGTCCGATGCAGGACGTCGACGTGCGCGTGCGCGATCCTGACGGCCTCGACAGGGTCCTGCCGTTCGAGGGCTGCCACCAGAGCGGCGTGCTCCCGGTTCGACTCGCGCAGGTAGTCGAGCGGGTAGGGCAGGTAGTAGCGGTAGAGCTGGTGCAGGACGGGAGCGTAGTGGTCGGCCGCGGAGTCCACGCCGGTGGATGAGGCCAGCGCCAGGTGGAAGCGTTCGTCGTTGGCGTGGAAATCGGCCCAGCTGGTGGCCTGATCCATTGTCTCGACCAGTGTCTTCAGCTCGGCGAGCCGTTCGGCCGTGACAGCGGTGGCGGCCAGGTGAGCGATGCCGCACTCCAGCATCAGCCGGTGGTCGATGAGGCGGTGGACCTCGGCGGTGGCCGCCCGGTAGGCCTCGATCTCGGTCACCTGCCCGACGGTGGGTGCGTCGGCGACCATGGTGCCGCCGGTCCTGCCGCGGCGCCGTACCAGGACACCCTCCTCGCACAGCGCGATGAGCGCGCGGCGCACGGTGATCTCCCCGACGTCCAGAGCGCGCGCGACCTCGGCCGTCGGCGGCAGGCGCTCGCCCGGTTTGAGCAGGCGCAGGTCGACGGCCAGCGCGATGCGCGCACGAACGGTGTCGAGCGCGGTCAGCCGGCGAAGCCCCTCCAGGGCCTGAGAGTTGAGCGCGGTCAGGGCCTCCATGGCACTACCGTACGTTGCTTTAAAAGCTCAATATGAGCTATTTTGTCGGCACGGCACGAAAGTGCTGGTCAGAAGGCAGGTTGAGCAATGCGACAGCCACTACCCCTCGCACTCGCGCAGGCCACTCCGGTTCCCGCCGGGGCGCCGGTGTCCCAGTTCGCCGAGCAGGTGGAGGATCTGCTGGCCCACTTCCCCGGCACCCGGCTCGTGGTCTACCCGGAGCTGCACCTGGCCGGCAGCCGGGTACGTCCTGCCGAGCGGGACGCCGAGCTGGCCGACGCCGCCGAACCGCTGGACGGACCGCGAGTCGCGGAACTCGCGGAACTCGCCGGAGACCTGGGCGTCTGGCTGGTGCCCGGCAGCGTCTGCGAGCGCGGCGAGGACGGCGCGCTCTACAACACCGCGCTGGTCCTCTCCCCCGAGGGCAAGCTGGCCGCCTCCTACCGCAAGATCTTTCCGTGGCGGCCGCGCGAGCCGTACCGTCCGGGCGACCGATTCGTCGTGGTCGACCTTCCCGAGCACGGCAGGATCGGCCTGTCCATCTGCTACGACGCGTGGTTCCCCGAGGTGGCCAGGCATCTGGCATGGATGGGCGCCGAGGTGATCGTCAACCCCGTGCTGACCACCACCTCCGACCGCGCCCAGGAGCTGGTGCTCGCCAGGGCGAACGCGATCGTCAACCAGGTCTTCGTGGCCTCCGTCAACGTCGCCGCGCCCACCGGCACGGGACGCAGCCTCGTGGTCGACCCCGAAGGGCGGGTCAGGACGGAGGCCGGCGAGGCGGACACCGTCCTCACCGACGTGCTCGACCTCAGCGAGGTGAGCAGGGTCAGGCGGTACGGCACCGCCGGGCTCAACCGCATGTGGTCGCAGTTCACCGACAGCGACGTCTCCCTGGAGCTCCCCCTCTACCAGGGGCGCCTCGACCCTGCCCGATGGACTCCGGACGGCAGCTTCCCACCCCCTGATATGGAGTGATCGACATGGAACCCACTCTGAAGCGCACGCTGGGCCTGCGCTCCGTCGTCCTGTTCGGGCTGGCGTACCTGACGCCGCTGATCGTCCTGGGCATCTTCGGCGTGGTCGCCGAGACCACGAGAGGCGCCTCGCCGTCCGCCTACCTGATCGCGCTGGTCGCCATGCTGTTCACGGCGTTCAGCTACGGCAAGATGGCTGCCGCCTTCCCCGTCGCGGGCTCGGCCTACACCTACGTGCGGCGCACGGTCGACTCGCGGGTGGGTTTCCTGGTCGGCTGGGCGGTCCTGCTCGACTACTTCTTCCTGCCGATGGTCATCTGGCTCATCGGCGGCTCCTACCTGTCGGCGCAGTTCCCCGGCGTGCCCTCATGGCTGTGGATCGTCGCGTTCGTCGTGCTGACCAGCGGGCTCAACCTGGCAGGGATCAAGGTGGCCGACCGGGCCAACTCGGTGCTCATGCTCTTCCAGGTCCTGGTGCTGGCGTTCTTCGTGCTGCTGTCCGTCGGCCACCTGGTCGGCGGCGCGGGCGTCGGCTCGCTGTTCGACCTGACACCCTTCACCGGCACCGGCGCCACGCTGTCGACGGTCGCCGCGGGCGCCGCCATCGCTGCCTACTCCTTCCTCGGCTTCGACGCCGTCACCACGCTGACCGAGGAGACGATCGAGCCGAGGCGGACCATCCCGCGGGCGATCCTGCTCGTCGCGCTGATCGGCGGCGGCATCTTCGTGCTGGTCTCCTACGTGACCCAGCTCGTCCACCCCGGCGGCGCGTTCGCCGACTCCTCCTCGGCGGCCGCGGAGATCGCCGAGACCATCGGGGGCAGCCTCTTCGGCGCGATCTTCCTGGCGGGTCTGGTGGTCGCACAGTTCACCTCCGGTCTGGCAGCCCAGGCAAGCACCACCCGCCTGCTGTACGCCATGGGCCGCGACTCGGTGCTTCCCCATCGCGTCTTCGGCTACCTCCACCCGCGCTTCCGCACCCCGGTCTTCTCCATCCTGCTCACCGGCCTGGTCGGGCTGATCGCCGTGCGCATGGACGTGGCCACCTCGACCTCGTTCATCAACTTCGGCGCCTTCACCGCCTTCACCTTCGTGAACCTGGCCGTCATCGCCCTCTACCTGCGCGAGCGCCGTGCGGGCCGCAGGCTCGGGCCGGTGGCGTACGTGGTGGCGCCCGCGATCGGGGCCGTCATCGACCTGTGGCTGCTCACCCAACTGGACAGGCACGCCATCACGCTCGGCTTGGTCTGGCTCGCCGTCGGCGTCGTCTACCTCGCCTACCTGACCCGGCTGTTCCGCGTCCCGCCGCCCGAGATCGACTTCAGCGAGCAGCCGGGCACCGAGTCCGCCTCCCACGCCTGACCTCTACCGGCGCACTGTGCCCTGTCACATCGTCAAGCAGCCGAATTGATCTTGCGTACGATGGCGGCCAGGTCCTCAGGGAAGTAGACCTCGTCCGTGGCCTCCAGCTCCTCGGCGCTCCACCACCGGTGACCCAGCGTGGTGTCCTTCTCGATCTCCTCCATGTGCTCGTACGAGATGGCCACGTCCCCGGCCACCCGGATCGCGAAGAACGTCTGATCCTGGGTGACGGCGTACTCGGCGAAGAAGAACTCGATCGTGCTCGTCCCGTACGGTCCGGTGAGCTGGTCGGTGCCGGCCCGGATCCCGACCTCCTCGTGCAGCTCGCGCAGGGCGGCGTCCTGGAGCGTCTCACCGTCCTCTGCGGCGCCGCCGATGGTGAACCAGAACGGCTCGTTGGGCCGGGCGGGATCGAACCCGTGGAGCAGGAGCACCCTGCCCTGTTCGTCAATGGGCAGGGCACGGCCGGTGAAACGGCGCAGGGGGATCTTCGTCACGTCAGTTGAGCTTATGCGGGTGTTCTCCGGATTGCGGGTGATTTTAGGGCGTCGCGTCAGCGCCGGAGGTCGCGGCTCGGCCCGCTGAGCGAACGGAGCGTCTCCGCCTGACGGGCGCGATCGGCCAGGTCGTGATCGAGCGCGGCGATCGTACGGGCTGGGGAGGGTTCGTCGCGCAGCTCGGCGGCGCGGATGCGATCCAGGCGGAACCCGCGCCCCGCACAGCGGCCGAGAACGGGCTGAAGCGTGAACCCGTGCCGCCCCTCGGCCGCCACCACCAGTTCGGCCGCGTTCCCCGCCGCCCACCAGCGGGCCGCCATGAACAGCGTGTCATCCAGCACCGGATCGTGCTCCAGCAGCCAGAGCGCGGCCTGCTCCGCGTCGTCCATGGCAGCGGGGTAGGGATGTTCGGGCGCCAGCCGGTATTCGACGCTGACGACGGCGATGCCACAGTTGACCGCCAGATCACGCAGCCGCGGATCCTGGCCATCCGCCGAGCCGATCACTCCTCCGCCACCGTGGTAGCGCAGAAACACGCCTGACGGCGCTCGCCCTTCCGCTGGCAGAAAGACCCGCAGCGGAATACGGCCGCTGCTCGTTCGCTAGCTCCCGTCCGGAAGCGTTGGCGCGGCCGGGAACCCGCCGCCACCCGAACGCTGGAAGGAACAGGCGGCGGGCGGGTCATTCTGCACGTGGAGCGGGATTTGGCGGTCGAGCAGATCTTCGAGGCGGTTGTTGGCGGCGCGGGTCTCGGCGAGGTCGTCCGGGGCGAGTCCGGTGACGAGGATGGTGGGTGGGGTCATGGGGCCAGGTTCGACCGGGGGCGCGACACCGTACTGTCACGGTTGCGTCGTGACCTCCAGCACAACCGCCCCCGTCCCATCACCCAGCAGCCACGCCGGTCGAGAACGTGATCGATCTCGACAGCGAGCGCCGCCATTAGGTGCTGATCAGGGCAAGCGCTGAGCGCGAACCCTCTCGGACGTCTCGCTGATCATCTAGTCAGTGGGACGCCGCCGCGCGTCCGGAGCATCATGGTCTGACGGCACCTAACCTCGATCAGCCCATGTACGGAACGGAGCGAGTCTCATCGAAGGCATGGGTGAGCCGCAGTCGCTGTGTGGGGTGCATGTCAAGGGTGTCGAACTCATCGCGATGGATCCACCGGACCTCGCTGGCCTCGCTCGTGGCATGGCTATCGCCGCCGGTCGGGCGGGCTCGGAAACAGATGTTGAACTGTTGGCGGACCTCGCCGTCACTGTAGGCGATCACGTGCCGGGGATCGCTGTAGATGCCGACCAGCCCGGTGATCTCGACGACGACGCCGGTTTCCTCGATCACCTCGCGGGCCACCGCTTCGGCGATGGTCTCTCCGACATCCATGACGCCGCCGGGAAGGGCCCATAGGCCGCTGTCGCGCCGACGGTGTAGCAGGACACGGCCTGTATCGTCGATGACCACCGCGGATCCCCCGGGGACGATCGTGTTCGGGGTCGGCGCGCTTGGGTCGTCGTAGTAGTCCGTTCGGGCCATGCCGTCGGCCCTACCCGGCGGTGGCGGACGGCAGTCGCTTGGCGGTTCCCCAGATCTGCTCGAACTGGTCGGCGTAGCGAGTGAAGATGCCGTGCGGGCTGAGCCGGCGCAAGTGCAGGGCTGGGTGCTGGTAGCCGCGGGCCCGGTATAGGTAGGGCGTGACGATCATTTGCTCGTCGAAGCGGTAGACGGCTGAGTACAGGTGGACCTGGTGCAGGCTGACCTGGACGCCGGGTACGTCGCGTAGCTCTTTCAGGTGGTTGAGTGCGTTGTGGATCCGGCCCGGCAAGGTGCCGCCGAGCTGCTCCAGGTCGTCGCGCTCGCGCACGTGTGCGCACTCAGGGTCGGCCAGCGCGACACGTACGCGGGCTCGGAGTTGATCGGTCAAGGTGGCAGCGGCTTTGGTTTGACCACTGACGATGAGATAGCGAGCGAGGTTACACGCCGTTACGCGTAGTGTGAGGTACGTCTCGGAGTGTGGGATGGCGGAAAGAAGATGGGGAACGAGCCTCGCCCAGTCGGACCAGTACGCCGGCTTATCGGTGTCCTTGGGCGCGGCGGCAGCGAGAGCGGCGGCCACCAAGGTTCGAAATGCTCCTTCACGCGCGCACGTGTGGTCGCGAAGGATCGCCTGAGTGAGCCGGTGCAGACGCAATCCGTTGACATCAACTCGGCCTAGCCCTTTATCCCTGATGAGGGCGAAGGCGCGGCTGGTCTCTAACGCGTTTTTCGGCAGATCACCCAGATCGCTGAAATCTGTGGCGGACCCTGATTCGTATAGGTTGGCGCTCTGGTGGATCCAGGTAGCCAAAATTGGTTCGGGTGCCAGATAGCTGCACAGCAAAAGAACGTGGGCAGCTGCGGGGTTGATATCGGCAAGCCTGGTCTTGGCGATCAGGGTAACCGCAGCGAGCGATCCTTCATAACCACGCGTGATCCCTTGGTCCAGGATGTACGCCGCTTCTTTGTCGATCATTCGCTGGAACTCAGCTGCAGGTAAGCCTGAGTCGAGAACTCCGGCCGCTTGAGCCAACGCCAAGGGAAGATCCCCTAGTGTCTCGGCCAACTGATCGGCTTCCGAAGCGGTAAGGGCGCCGACTGCTGTGGTGAGCAGGGTGATGGATTCAGGGCGGGTGAACTCGTCGACGGGAATCGGATGCGCGATCTCTCGCCAGCCTCCGGCGCGGGAGGTGACCAGGACGTGTCCTGTTCCTCCTGGTAGCCAAGGAAGTAGATCATCGGATTTTTCGACGTTGTCAAATATCAGCAACCAGCGCTGACGATCCCGCAATGCAGCTAGCGTGGCTTTGGCCATGGTGTCGACATCAGCGGCCGAGGAAGCAGTTCCCAAAGTGACGCTCAGATCGGCGAACTGGCCAGCGATGAGTTCCGGATTCTCGGCATCCACAAGCTGCACAAAGTCATAGTCATCCCTGGACCGGTAGGCGTATTCAAGGGACGCCCAGGACTTGCCCACCCCTCCAGGGCCGTGTAGAACCACCGGGCTTGAGGGCGTGGCCGAAAATGCCTGACGTATGCGCGCCAGCAATTCCTCGCGACCGGTAAATCCGCGAGTGAGTCGGCGGATTGTTGGATGTAGAGGCGCAGCATCTGATTGTCGCAGTGCGGGAAACGGAGGAGCTGAATTCGTACCGTCCACTGGTCCACAGTGGGGTGTGCTTGCGCTAGCGGTTGATTCGTCGGGCAAGCCGATAGCCGTTAGAAGCTTTGATATCGAGCCTGTCCAGGTTCGGGTTGCAGCCAAGCGGTTTTGAAGTTGTTCGGCCCAAGTGAATGCCCCGTCGCGGTCTCGTAGTATCGCTTCGATGGCCCGGCTCCACTCATCTGCGGTAGTGGCCTCATCGCCTGTCGTTTCAACCACGTTCCGTACGGCTTCGTGGGGAGGTACATCTCGTCGGCCCTGATGGGCCGCGAGACGAAGAACTCGTACCCGCGTGCGTCCGGTTGGGCCGCGATCAGCGCCGCCGCTTTGGCACTGGCCATCTCCGCGGGAAACCGGCTGTAGTGGCCGACCTGCACCGATTCGTCATCAGGCACCCGGAAATAGACCGCGACGAGCGTACGCTGCCCGCCTCGCCGCAGCTCGCGGACCCACTGATGGGTGATCTGGTACGACGGGAGCACCGGCAGGCAATAGACGCCAGAGAGCCCCTCATGCCCACCGCTCACCGCCCGGATGCCGCTGCGCCGCATTGACCGCGTGTTCTTGGCTGCGGTGATGTGAACAAGCATGGTCATCGTGACAGGCTCCTGACGAGATCGGGTAAAAGGTGTAGACAGCATCCTCGTTGAGGATGCGCGAACGCCTGTACGCCCACCGCGCCGCTCGTTTGACCTTGACGCTGCGTCAACTTCTAGCATCGGGGCCATGTCGATCACTGTTCTTGACACCTACTCCGCCATGCGGCGGATCCTGCTGGCCCCGGTCGCGGACCGCGTTGACCTGCTGCGTTCGATGCTGGAGCCCACCAGGGGCATGTACCGCTACTACCCCGGCGAGGTCGACCTGGTGGCCCTGCACCTCCAAGCGTCCGGGTTCCCCATCGACCGCGACGAGGAGCGTTGCCTCGACGCGCTCGAAACCCTGGCGGCGGCCGGAGCCTGGGAGCGGATGCAACGCGCCCTCGACGACGCTCTCACCGTGCTGCTGGAGGCGACGCCGGCGCTGGAGGCCCCGGACATCACCGTGCTGTTCGTGCTCGGCGATCCGGGTGACGAGCACTTCATGGGCCCCTGCCAGGGAGTGACCGGGTTCGGCGGCATCTCGGGACACATCGTGATCACGCTCTGGCCCTTCCCCGAGAACGTGGAGCGGCTGGAGGCCACCGCCGTGCACGAACTCAACCACAACCTGCGGTTCGGCCCGGGCGGGGTGGTGTGGGACCCGATGACCGTCACGGTCGGCGATCACATCGTCTCCGAGGGCCTGGCCGACGCCTTCGCCCGCCAGCTCTACGGCGACGAGCTCGGCCCCACCCGCATCGGTGTGCCGCATCTGCGCGACGACGAGATCTTCGGCAAGGTACTCACCGGGCTCGACGTGACAGGCATGCAGAACTTCACCGCCTGGGTGCACGGCGACCCCAGCGCCGAGCGCTTCGGCCTCACCCCGGTGGGACTGCCGATGGGCACCGGGTACGCAGCGGGCAACCGGCTGGTCGACACCTACCTGGCGGCGACCGGCCAGACGGCCGCGCAGGCCCTGCACGCCGAAAGCTCGGAGATCATCGCGACCACGCTCCGCCGCCGGTGACACTGGAACGATGGAGTGGACGATCCAGGAACTCGCGGCGAGGGCCGGCATCACCAGCCGCACCCTGCGTCACTACGACCGCTTCGGGCTCCTGGCCCCGTCCCGGGTCGGCGCGAACGGGTACCGCTACTACAACCCCACCGCGGTCGCCCGGCTCCAGCGGATCCTGCTCATGCGCCAACTCGGCATGGGCTTGCCGGCGATCGCCGAGGTTCTGGCCGACGAGGTGGACACGTGCGACGGGCTCCGCGCCCACATCGCCGCACTGGAAGAGGAACGCGACCGCATCGAACGGCAGATCCGGTCTGTGCGTCACACGCTCGAGGCCCTGCAGGCAGGGTCGGAACCGCGGATGGACGTGATGCTGGCGGGGTTCAACGACCACTACAAGGACGAGGTGATCTCACGCTGGGGCGATCGCGCGTTCCAAGTGAGCAACGACTGGTGGCACGGCAAGACCCTTGACCAGCAGCTTGCCTGGAAGCAGGCCGTCGAGGACCTCGTCGCCGCATGGGTCGCCGCAGTGAAGGCCGGGGATTCGCCGACATCGGAACACGCTCAGTCACTGGCTGCCCGCCACGTCCAGTGGCTGAGCCAGATCCCGGGCACCCCCACGGCCGAGGGCGACCGGGAGCGCTCGATTGAGATGGTGAAAGGCCTGGGGGACATGTACGTCGACGACCCCCGCTTCGCCGGCATGTACGACGACGTCGCGGGGGCGACGTTCGTCCGCGACGCGCTGCACGCGTACGCGGGGACCCGGATGTAGCTCGTGTGGTCCGCAGAAACGACCAGTTCTACGTGGCGATTCTGCGCCGTTACAAGATTAGTCACACGAAGGGGGACGGCTACATGCCGGCGTCGGCCAGGACGCCCTCCTCAGCGCTGACCAACTCGGCGATGGTGCCGAAAAGGGCGGCGATGCCCGGCAGGTTGGCTCCCTTGGCGCGCGAGGCAGCGAAGTCCTCCGCCGAGCGCCATTCGACAACATCCAGCCACTCGTCCCTGGGCAACCGCACCAGGCGGGCACCGAGGAAGCCCTCCCGGTCGCCGCGGAAGTCGGCCAGCATCGCCGGGCGTGCCGCCAGCATCGCCTCCGCATGGTCAGGGCGCACCTTGAAGCGGGTCAGTTCGACGGTTGTGCTCATGGGTTCCTCCTCGATCGCGGTACGGTGAGGACGATATAGTCACCCAGAATTATAGTCAATAAAGGTGACTATAGTTTTAGGTGACTAAGGGAGGCATGCCATGAGGCGTAGCGAGCGAAAGCGGACGGATCCTGATTTGGGGGTGCTCGCCAGTCGGCTACTGTTCGCCGTGCAGGAGGAACTGTTCGACACCCTCGCCGAGCAGGGACATCCCGGCCTGCGACCGCAGCATGGGGCGGTCCTGGCCTACCTGGATGCCGAGGGCAGCCGTGCCACCGATCTGGCCCGCTCGTCGGGGCAGCACAAGCAGGTCGTCGGCAAGCTGATCGACGAGCTGGAGGCCCTTGGCTACGTCGAACGCCGCCCCGACCCCAGTGACCGCCGCGCCAAGCTCATCGTGCCCACAGCGCACGGGCTGGACCAGATGAGTCGCTCGGACGCCATCCTGGCCGCGATCGAACACCGGCACACGCACGCCATTGGCGCCGACGTGTACGCCGAGTTCGAGCGCCTCCTGCGCGAGATAACAAGACGGCAGCGCGCCTGGCGGGAGAGCGCGTCGGCCGAAACGCCGGTCGAGCCGGCGGGTGAGGGCACCGATGTGTGAGCCCCCCAATCAACCGGCCGTGTGACTGGACTCGATCTTGGGTCCCAACTGGAGCGCTCTGGCTGACCTCCGCCGTGCTCCAGATCAGGGGCCTTGTGTCCAGCTACTGGCACTTCCCTTTGAGCCAAGCGCTGAGCTGGGGTGTGTAGTCGGTCGCGACCCGCTTGGCCTGCCGCTGGAGTGCGGCCTTCCAGGCGCTCTCGTTCAGCTTCCACGAGGGCGGCGGTTCCTCCCATTTGGTGACCTCCGGCCAACTGGGCCCGCCGGTCAGCACCCGCGCCAGGCCCGCGGTCATGACGCGCCTCTTGAGCTCGGCTTCGAGATCGGCATCATGGGAGTACAGGATGATCTCCTGCACGCCGTACCCGTCCCTGACCGGGTTCAGGACCTCCGCCCACGCCCGCGACTTGATCGCGGCGTCGGCGCCGAGCAGGAACCGCCGGGTCTCGGGCTTGATCTCGACCAGTCCGATCATGCCGTCGGCCTTCATGGCGGCCAGCCACTCGCGGAAGGTGTAGACGGTCTCACCGTTGAAGAGGCCGCGGTTGATCGTCCGCCCCTTGAGCGCGGTGTCACCGGCGGCCCACCAGATATCGGTGATGTTCTTCTTGACGCCGCTCAGGCCCCAGGTGGAGGTGTTGTGCCACATGACGGCCTTCGTACCGTCCTTGGTGAGCTGCAGATCCGCCTCGACCCCCGCCGCACCCCAAGCCTTGTACTTCCGGATGGCTGTGGGGTTGTTGGGCTGGCGTACCTGATCCCTGTTCCAGGTGTCGGCGCCGTTGGCGCCGCTGGGATAGCCGCCGTGACCGAAGATCTGCGGACACGGCGGGAGCGCGGCGCTCGCCAGGGCGGGACTGCTCGCAGGCAGTACGGCGGCCAGCACACCCACAGCCAGCCCGGTCGCGACACGCGATAACGCCAAGACCCCCGCCTCTCGATCACACAAATCTCGCGATGGTGGCATATCTCGATCAACACCCGCAACCACCAAGCATCGGCTGCTCGTCTGTACCGCGAATCTGCCGCATTCTGTCGCGGGCGCATCAGGCCATCTGGTTTCCAGCGGTATGCGTGAAACTCGCCCTCGGGGTCACTCCTGCGTAGGGGAGCGGCCCGAGGCACCGGAGAAGACGCGCGTGACCTTGTTGCGGACAGCGCGCTCGGCCGTGTGCCCCGGATGTGCCCTCCGCGATCTCTGACGTACGGTGGGCGCCCGCTACCGGTAATTCACGAACTGCAGGGCGATGTCCATGTCCTTGCCCTTGAGCAGGGACATGACCTCCTGGAGATCGTCCTTCTTCTTCGAACTGACCCGCAGTTCCTCACCCTGAATCTGGGCCTTGACGCCCTTGGGTCCCTCGTCGCGGATCAGTTTGGAGATCTTCTTGGCGTTCTCCTGGTCGATGCCCTCCTTGAGCGAGACCAGCATGCGATATTCCCTGCCGGACAGCTTGGGCTCATCCGCGTCGAGGATCTTCAGGGAGAGGCCTCGCTTGATCACCTTCTCCTTGAACACGTCGAGCGCGGCCCCGGCCCGCTCCTCGCTGTTGGCCTTGATCTCGATACTCTGCCCGGACCAGCTGATGCTCGCCCCGGTGCCCTTGAAGTCGAAGCGGTGTCCGATCTCCTTGACCGTCTGGTTCAGCGCGTTGTCGACCTCCTGGCGGTCGATCTTGCTGACGATGTCGAAAGATGAATCGGCCAAAACGCACATCCTCTCGCTGCGTAAGCATTAGGCGGTATCCGGTTCCAGTTCCTGCGGACCTCGAAACGCGCCCCCTGCGAACGCGGACCCCAGCGTACGAGCCTAGCCAGCATCGGCGCGTCGTGCAGGGCGCCGGGCCTTGATCCACGCGCCACACCGAAGGATCATCGGCATTGCCTGCCTATAAGGGCAGGCTCCGATCGAGTTGGAGGTGATCGAGGCCGGCTTCGGTCGTACAGGAACACTGTCTATGAACAGCGCACTCGAACGGCTGGGAGCACTATCCTCCGCGCCAAGGTCATCCTGACCGTAGGAGCCCAGAGCGCTGGCTGGCTGGCGAACGCAACCATCTTCAAGCACGCGTTGCGCACCTTCTCGGAGGATGCCGTCGAGGTCAAGGCCGTGATCGCGATCGAGAGCCTGCTCGTCTTCCCAGTGAGCCAGGGCTGGGAGTCGCTGTGCGACTTCCTCGGCATCCTGGTGCCGGCGGAGCCGTTCCCGCGAGGCATCCGACGCGGACATGTTCGCGAGGTTGGCACGGTCAGCGGTGGTGCCGCTGTTGTTTCGGTGAAGCAGGGAGGCGTGATCCGGCGTGGGACAAACCGGTGTCACGTGCACCTCGGAAGTCCGCTATTCTTCTTTCTGTCGCCGCGAGAGCGGATGACGAGGCAGGTTGCCCGAGTGGCCAAAGGGAGCGGTCTGTAAAACCGTCGGCTCAGCCTACGCAAGTTCGAACCTTGCACCTGCCACACCAGCTAGAAGAGGCCCGTCACCAGCGGAAACGCGGTGACGGGCCTCTCGCTTTGTGTCCGGCGGTTCACGATCGTCAACGGCGGACTACGGTCGTCCACGGCCAATACGCGGCCAAGTTTTCGGAAGCATCGTGTCCCACTGCGCCCGACACGATGATCGATGGCGCGCCTCCTTATTGAGCATGTGTGGTGGTCAGCAGGTCGAGCTGTTGACCTTCCTTCTCAGAGGGAGCAGTCGCCCATGCCCGGATGATCGAGACCGTGGTCAGGTCCGTGTGTGTGGTGGTGCAGATGCGTCGGCGTGTGGAGATGTAGCTGTCGGCAGTGCTGTCACCTAAGCTCGGATGGCCAAGCCGCAGGCGGTAATGAGCGAAGTAAGCGATCGTCACGACCCCTAGCACAATTGGTCACATATCGTGTTTGTTTGCCTACTTACGGAGACGGTGGGGAGGAACGCCTGTAACTACGCCACGACACGCTCAAATCACTGCCCGCGCCGTATCGGCGGACAGTACGCTCCTGTGCCATGGCCCCAGGCGAAGGCAAAGTGCCGCACAAGGAGCGGTATGCCCTCGACCCTAAGCCTCTAGGACGAGGCGGCTTCGCCGAGGTCTTTCGAGCAACTCGACGGACCGACGGCCTAGAAGTGGCTCTAAAACGGCCCCGAAGAGTCTCCGGGGCCGTCGACCGGCTGAGACGAGAGATAGAAGTACAGCGCGGTCTCGCGCATCCGAACATCATGCCCATATGGGATGCAGATCCCGGGGGTAGTTGGTTCACGATGCCCATCGCGGAGGGCAACCTTGAGGCGCTACGAGACGACCTAGATGAAGACGATCTTTCATCCATCCTCCTCCATGTAGCTGACGCCTTGGAGGTAGCGCACAGTGATCGACTGATACACCGAGACATTTCACCGGGCAACATTTTGGCCCTGCCTTCGTCTGGCAACAGAGGCCGGCGCTGGGTAGTCGCAGACTGGGGACTGGTTCGGCGGCCAGCTAAGGGGTCTTCCACACCTCTAACCCGGGTGGGTCAAGGTATGGGCACCGAGGGGTTTGCCGCTCCGGAGATCTGGCAGGACGCAACGCAGGCAACAGAAGCGGCTGACGTGTACAGCCTTGGGCGAGTCGCCGCTTGGTTCCTCACCCGGACCCGCCCTAGAGCTGATGTCATGCTCCTACCAGACGGCGATCACCAGCATTGGAGAAGTTTCATCCGTGCATGCACGGAATCGGACCTTGATCGACGCCTTGCCACGATGGGAGAGCTGCGCGCCCGGTTGAGCAACGTATTCGCTCTCCAAGATGAGACTCCAGCTGTACGGGCACGTAGGCTTGTCGAAGAGATCGTCTTGGGGGGAGGGGCTCAGCAGTTAGTCGCTCTTGTCACCTTGGCAAGCGACCATGAAGGGGATACTGCGATCTTCATCGACCATCTAGCGAGAGTCCCCAGCGCGCAGCTCAGGACATGGGTCCTCTCCTCATCAGAGCAGGCAGCAAATCTAGCCTGCACGATGGCACGACACGTCTGTAGCAGCCCGTGGGAGGACCGAGATCTCGAGTATGTCGGAACACCCCTTGCCTTCGTGTACACCGTGCTCCAAGCCCTTGTGGAGGCTGGTCAGGTCGGGCTCGCGGAGGATGTTGCGGAGGACTTCTTTGCTGCAGAGGTCAAGTGGAGGCACGAACCTCAGAGGCTCCGCACAGTTGAGTGGCTCGCTGACCTTGATGGCGCAGCGGCTGACGCCATGGCCCGCGCCATCCGTGGACGTAACAGCATCCAGGACTACTACCGTCAGTCGGCTACGTGGACATGCCGCTCCGCGCACCTAGCGAAGATCCTGAAAGTCTGATTGCTCAGCCAACACCGTGGTGGTGCGGGCATGCGCCGTGGTGGAATGAGTGACATGCAAGTCCTTCAGCCACCAGAGGCTCCAGGTGACACATCGGAACCGTCGGAGTTCAGCCCCGCTTCCGGTATCGGCCGAAGCCACGGGACCAGCGGCAGGGCCCCTTTCGACCGTTGGTTCCGCTACCCTGCTGGCTTCGCCTCCGACTATGCCGCAACCCTACTAGGGCATCTCAATGTCTCACCAGGACAAGTGGTCGTAGACCCCTTCGCGGGCTCAGGGGTGACGGGCACGGCTGCGCAACAGCTAGGTATGCGCTTCTTCGGCATCGAAGCTCACCCAGTTATAGCGGAGCTTGCCGCACTGAAGCTCCAATCTCCGCCAGGTGATCCCGCTCAGTTGATAGAAGCCGGAAACAACCTAGCATCCAGCGTAGCTAAAGAGCTTAAGAGTAAGTCGCAAGGTGCGACTATCTCCCTTGAGCCAGATTTGGTGCAGAGGTCTTTTTCCGAGTCCACTCTCGGAGAGCTACTCATCTTGCGAGAGCTCATCAAATCTGAAACCCAGGGCGCCTGGAGCCCTTATGCCAAATGGGCTCTGCTCGGTAGCCTACGAGACTTGGCCGCCGTCCAAGTAGGTTGGCCCTACCAACGCCCTGGACGGCGAAGGAAAGCTCGATATGAAAGCGTGCTAGCGCGATTTCAGCAACGCCTGTCGTGGATTGCAGAGGATCTCGCTATGCAGCGAGAAATAGATGCAACATCAATGGTCTTGGCCGGCGATGCGCGGGACGCGAAATTCTGGCAAAAGGCTCCGATGGAGGTATCGCACGGCTGTGTATCGTCACCGCCCTATCTAAATAACTTCGACTACGCTGATGCGACCCGCCTAGAGTTGTATTTCTGGGGGGAAGCTACTTCGTGGGCGGAGATGGTCAGAACGGTCAGGTCAGATATGATCACGGCTACAACGCAGCAGAGCAGTGTCCCCGCGGCGCGCACCGCTAGTGACATGCTCGCCTCTTTAGGGTCGACTTCATCAAAAATCTCAACAATAGTTGAAGCGCTTACCGAAGAGCGGAAGGCCCGTCCTCGAGGCAAAGAGTACGACAGAGTCATACCGGAATACTTTTCCGCCATAGCTAAGGTGCTCGAAAATCTAGCTTCATCACTTGCTCCAGGCGCCTGCGCTGCTTGGTTGATTGGAGATAGCGCACCCTATGGTGTTTACATAGACACTCCCGCACTGATTGGTGAGATTGCAGAAAACTTCGGCCTATGTCAAGAAAAAGACATCACCTTGCGGCATAGGGGAAATAGGTGGGCAACAAACGCCACTCGGCACAAAGTTCTACTATCCGAAAGGCTTCTTCTGATGCGACGATGCCCTTGATCTCCTAGGGACAGTCTTCCTATGCACTTCGTGATCTGCTCCGTGTCTCCGAAAAGGCATTAAGCAGGTCACGTCGCAACACTGCGGTGTCGCCAGAACGCTCGAAAACCATTGAGCGATTGGCGAGCTTCCCGGCCTCAGCATGGAAAGCTTGAACGAGCCTATCGAATCCCTTACCAAGAGCCTCTTCCGTCAGAGACGTTCGTCGTGCGAGATCTTTAGCTAGAAAGTCGACGACTTCGTGCCTGTAGTTTTCTGGCACATAGACAAGATCGCCGTCCGCTCGGGCTTTCTTATCAATAGCGAGCCGATGAGCAAGTCGTCGGCTTGCCTCTGTTAGCTGATAGCCACTACGAAGCCTTAGTTCTGCCTTAGACCGTCCGCGACCAGTAGCGATCGACTCGGCAAATTCGCTCGCAGATCTAAACAGCGCATCGTTTACCTGCTCGCCGCTTGCCTCATCGTGCAGCCTCACCATTGCCCGCTCTGGGGCTGTTGACCTGTTCACGAGTATGACTAGGACAACACCTACGGATATTGCTTGAAGGACCTCAGCGCCATGGCCTGCACGTAGGGCGATCACTTGGGTGAGTCGTTGTAGCGACCATCGGCGATAAGCAGCTAGGGCGCGCCTTTCTGCCTCAAGGATTGTTTGAGCATCTAGAACAACGTATCCCTGCTCAAACGTCTTTGCTGAAAATATTTCTAGAAGTATCCGTGCCTCAAGTCCTACTATTCTGCGGTTGTCCCCCACATCGACAAAGACAGGAGGCCCATACCTGTCGGCAATCCTACGCACACCTGGAGGGGTGAGAGGTATATTTGCCAGTCGTTCTCTCAATCGGTGTCCGCGGGCTACAGGATCGAATAGCTCCCGCAACTTCGTCAGGTCGGCATCGAAGCTGGCTGCTGATTCTCCGTATGTCAGACTCCATAGTTCCGACAACACATGTAGAAGGTCCTTGGTCTCGGACTCAGTTAGCACGTTTGGGATACCGAAAATCTCATCAGGCATGTTGTGCATCAGTTACCTTTAATGGTTCAAGAGCCTCTCGACGAAGTAACCACGTGCTTCAAGTTGACGGATCTTCAAAGACATCTCTTCGTCTGGATCCTCGATTATCTCACGCCGGAAACTGAGGGGGAGGACTACAACTATCTGGTCGTTGGGGTACTGGGCAGATCTATCGGTGAGGTAAGTAGCCAGTCGATGTAGACGGTCAGCATCAATAAAAGCGCCGAATTCGTCGATCGCTATAAGTCGATTTTCCGCTGATGCCGGACTTGGCGAGTCGAGTTGTGCCAGTCGGGCTCGGGTGAAAGCCATCACTTGTTCCCCGCTGGAGAAAGCAGAGAGAGGGCGTGTCTGCCGTAGATTCCCAGCCGTCCAGGAGAGCTGCATGCCGACGAGATCCAGGTGTAGGTCCTGCGCGCCTGGGAACAGGGCTTCACGCACCTCTTCGTGCTCGAACCAATCCGTAACTTCGCGTGACAGCCATTGGCGCACGGACTCAGACCATGTTCCATCAGTTGGATTGCTCCCTCTGAATCGCGCAGACAAATCGCGTAGGGCTTGCGAAATACCCGGCGCTGTTGCTCCAGAGGCACGCAGAGTCTCCCGCGCGTTTTCTATCATGCGGCCGAGCGATGTTAGTTTGGCAATTTGGTCACTGACGGATTCGTGGGCAAGAGGCAAATTATCCTCGCCTATACGTCTGAGCCAACCAAGATCCGGGCGATTATGAATGGCAGCAACAACCGTCGACAGATTGCGTTGCTGCTCTTCGACGCTCTTCTGCAGCTCTTGTGCTTTTGCAACGGCCTGCGCAGCCGCTAGCTCTTGTCGATGCAGAAGTTCTTTGGTCTTAGTCAGTCGCCCGTGAACTCTGGATGCCTCTACGTCCAGGTCCTTGCACAGTTGAAGAAGGCGTGCGGAAAGTGCTGCTTCACTTTGCCCACCCCCAAGGAGGCTACGCGCGTGATGGAGCCGGGCCTTTCGTGCTTCGTAGTCGCGGTGTCGCTCTTCTAGGGCATTACGTGACGCCAATAGGTCATTGAGCGAGTTTGCGGTACGTGTCGGTAGTTTTTCGGCTGCAGCTCGAAAACGGTCCTCAGCTTTATCGCGATCTTGTTCGGCCTCCTTCATTGTTTCCTGCGCCTTGGCAATCGCATCCAAAACACCTAGCTCCCGGCGTGCCTGAGATATTTGGCTAACCAACCTCTCTTCAGTTGCTGAAGGGGCGCGCTCGTTAACCGCAGCTCGTTGTTCTATTAGAACAGCCTTTAATGCGTCGATTGTTAGCGCTGAAGAAGTATGTGGGGGACCGAGGATAATCTCGCGCCCTATATCAGCCGAGCCAGCTTGGTCTAGTCGATCGATGACATCATCTAGTAGTGCAAGAACTAGGGGGGTCGAGTGTATTCGTGGCTGCAGTGATACCAGCTGCGCGAGCCGCGAAACGGCTTGTTCCCGAAGTTGACCCAGATGCGAGATATCTAGGTCTAATTGTGCCTGTGCCACGAGTTCATGAAGAGCGGTTCGAGCAAGAGTTAGCTTGGTGTTCTGGCGGACTAGTTGTCGTTCCGCATTCTGGAAAGCCTTCTGAGCGGTCGAATCCTTCGTTTCGCGCTCTGCTGCTGTTCTGATCTCCGCTTCGAGAGAGTCCCGTTCTATGCTGATTTGAGTGATGGCCTGGTCTATTGCGGAGAGTTGCTCGTCAAGCTCAGGTCCATGCCCGCGTACTTCAGCGAGCCGCTTCGAGATCACGACAGCCTCTTGCAACCCATCAACCAAGCGCCGGGTGGCGTGCGTTCGCTCATAGAGATCTTCGGCAGCTTTTAGCGCTGATTGTAGAAGCTCGATTCTGTCAGGCAAAGCTTTGATTGACGGCATGGCCAGAAGGCTCTGTAGTTCCTCCAGCTTTACGTCCGCGTTGCTTTGTCTGGATTTCGCATATGGAATCGCTCGATCGATCGTATCGGCTGCGCGCTCCGCACGGGAGATGAGAGTGTCAGTAAAAGATTCATTGGCTACTATGCGCTCGACGGCTAGCAGACTTTGGACATCACTGAGCCGAGCCGGTCGACCATCGATGCGAATGGCGCCGACGGTATCTGAGAGCGGTTCCGGGAAGGCCGGCCATCGAGTCGGATCGATAATCCACTCTATGTTGTTAGCACCTTTGATGTTCGAGACATGAATTGTGCCACTAACGAGCTGCTCGCGGAATGTCTTCCAAGATGCCCGATCCTCGACATATGGTTGAGTTCCCGTAACCAACTGGAGGAGGCGAATCGCCGTACTCTTCCCAATGCCATTATGGCCCTCAAGGCGGCACAGTTTAATGTCTGGAATGTCTTCGATGATACGAAGGCCACGACGACAGTCCGTGCTAAGCGTGAAGTGCATTAAGGAGCAGCCCTTCTAGCAAGTCATCGTCGTTGTAATCAGCGTTATAGAGTAGATCTATCACTGCAATCTGATTGCTATTAACTAGTTGTGCGCCTTTTTCGGTTTGGATTATCGACTTGAGTGCATCAAAGAGTGGCACATCTGGTGGCAAGGTCAAGGCTACTCTCCATAGGACCGTCGGTCTGGCCGACCAGCCGATGTGCAAGCCACTTTAATCCTCTAGACGGGCTTGTGCAGAGGTGTCCGTGGGACAGGGGACGGCCATGATGTGGGAGCCGCTTAGCCAACGATATTCCTCTTGCGTCGTCGCACAGATCAAGATGCGAAGCATGGGCTCCTCCTGTCACACCTCATGCCAGGGTGACAGGCTTCGACTGCTTTCTGCTAGAGCGGCTACGGTCAAGGTCCACACTTCCCGCTTCGGCTTCCGTTGCACTGGCGGCGTTGGCCGCGACCGGCTGGCTAGCTGCAGCGCGGCAGACGACCGCCGACGTGCCGCCGTCTCGGCACGTCCTTGAAGCCGTCGAGGAGCCGAACCCTCAAGCATCACTGAAGGTAGATTGGGCGTTGCGGGGCAGGGGCCAGTTGTTCGGCTCAAGTGGGGAGCCGATGCCGCCTACCGCCCGTGTGGAAGCGTTAGGCCCCTGGCCAACTGGTGGAAGGGCGGTCGAGGTTCAGGGCTTGGTTGCGTCCCATATACGTCGCATGGCGTCAACTTGCTGGCCGTGGATGCACTTGGCGTACACGCGTAGCAAGACGTTGACACTGTGGCCTGCCCACTCCGCGACCTGGGGCGCGGGAACGCCCGCGTTGAGCCACGTGGACACGCAGGCGTGCCGTAGGTCGTAGGGCACGATCATGAGAGGCGACTTGATCTCTGCTGCAGTGAACGCCTCTGCGCGGGCCTCATGGAAGACCTTTAGATAGGCCCGATCCGTCATGAGGCCGCCACGGGGGCCAATGAAGATTCGGCCGTCGGGGCCGGTGCCGTATCTGTGGATGTGCTTGCGAAGCATCGCGCCGAGTTCTGGATGTATGGGCACGGAGCGGGTCTCGCCTTCTGCTCGGTGTTTGAGCGCACGGCGCTCGCGAACCTTTCCGCTGTCGGTCCAGCGGCTGCCGGCGCGTGGCTCCGCGTGAGTGAGGCGCAGTTCGCCCCAACCGTTTTCTGGGAGGCTGACGAGATGCTCCTGCCGTAGGTCGACCACCTCTTCCGGCCGAAGGGCTGCGAAGTACATGCAGCCGAAGAACGCCTTCATGCGCTGGCCTCGCGCGCCCTGCCGCTGGACGGCAGTGAGGAAGCGTCGTGCCTGTTCGACGTTGATCACGACGCGTGGGTCAATGCTGCTGAGCGTGCGTGGCTTCGTCCACTTCACCGTCTTGAGGGGGTTGGAGGACAGAACGCCGATCTCCACGGCGTACTCCATGGCGTTGTTGATGCTCATGCGCTTGCGGTTCGCCGTGTTCGCGGCGGCGGTCCTGCCGTCCTTGGTACGGCTGATCCGATCGAGCACACCGCGTGTGAGGAGGGCTCCCTTGCCGGGTTCCTCGAATGTCGTCATGGGCATCGTGTTCGTTTCCAGCCACCGCAGTGCCGTCGCGAACTCGGCCGGCGGTTCTGCCGCGCTCCGTACACGTTCGCTGTATGCCCAGCGGAGGGCGGCGCGTTGAGTGTCGGTGTCTGGCCCGCCGTTTTCCTTGGTCAGTAGGGCTTCTGTGGCGTCGGTGAGGGCCTCGGCAATGCCCCGGCGGTGGTTGGGAGAGGCGTATCGCCACTTGGCCTCTACGTAGGACAACGTGAAGGTGAACCACGTAAGGACGGTTTCCTCGCGCTGCCAGGAGATAGGGCGTCCTGTTGCGACGCTGAACGCCTCGCCTTGCCGAGCAGCCGTCATGAGCTGGGCGCGGAAGCTCTCGGCGTGGGCCAGGGTGCGGAAGGGCTCCTTCCGCTCGCGGCCTTCCACGATCCACCGGACGGTGTGGGTGGTGACCCTGCTGCCCTTGTACGTTTTGATCGCCCAGAAGCGGACGCTGTACGTGATTTTGCCCATCAGGCGGCGTCCTCTCGCGCGTTCAGCCAGCGGTCGAGTTCGGAGCGGCGGATGCGCAGTTCGCGGTTGGCGAGGGTGATGCAGCGCGGTCCCTGCCTTTTGGCGCGCCAGTCGTAGAAGGTGGATCGGGCGATCTTGAGTTCGGCGCAGACCTCGGCGACGGTGAGCTTTTCGTCGGTGCGGGTTGTTGTCTTCAAGGGCGGTCCTTCTCAGGCGGAGTGCTGGTGGAGGCTGGGATGGACGGCATACGCAGGGGAAGGCCGCCGGCCGGGGCCGGTGCGCGGCGGTTCGGGCTCGCGGCGGATCCAGCCGAGCTGTTCCAACAGATCGAGCGGTGTCTCCAGCTCGCCCACCTTGCGGAAGCGGTTGCGCGGCAGGGCGGTGAAGGCTTCGCGGACGGTGAAGCGGGCCGTGCCGGTGCGGTGGAGCCAGGCGTGGACGGTGCGGGCGGCTTCGAGGTCTGGGTCGGCGCCCATGGCGTCGAAGGTGGCGAGCGCGTGGGCGATGAAGTACTGGCCGATGGTGATGGCGGCGTTGACGGTGTTGGCGGTGATCGGGTGGCGCCACCCGTCTTCGACGCGGGCGGCGAGGTGGATAAGGCCGGCGATGCGCATGACGGCGCCGTCGAATTTGCCTGCCCAGTCGGTGATGTGGCCGAGGTCGCCGGAGTCTGGGCGCAGGCGGCGTTCGGTGGTGCGGCGGTGTTCAGTGAAGATTTCGGCGGCCTCGGGGGCCAAGACGAGGCGGGCGGGGTCGTCCCAGGCGTGCATGTCGATGGTGAGGCGTTGCAGGTTGGTGTCGTAGCGGGCGGCGATGTGGTCGGGAACGGTGGGTGACTCGACGTTGCGGTAGCCGACGTTGCTTTTCGGCAGGCTGTAGAGGATGCGGCCAAGCAGGCCCTTGCCGCGGAAGCCGGGCATGGTGGCGATGTCGGAGACGATTTCGGGCTGGACGGCCAGGCCCATGGTCAGGACGGCTTGGTCGACGCGTTCGCTGCGGCCTCGCCGGTCGACGATGAGCGGGTCTCCGGCGTGGCCCTTGAGGAACAGGTCCAGGTTGGGTGCGCCGGAGTAGCGGCCGGCGAGGGTGGCGAAGATGCCGCCCTCGGCGGATAGGACGGCCAGGCGTCCGCCTTGTTCGACGAGGATGGTTGAGGCGGTCTCCGGTGTGACGTCGTCGGCGATGAGCCGGGGCTTGACCGGTACCTTGATGCCTTCGACGGCCAGGGCCGCGCTCTGCGCCTCCACGATGGCTTCCGTGGCCGCCTCGCCGCGCGCCGAGCTGGCAGCGCGGGCGGCCTTCTCGGCGAGGTCCTCGGCCAGGCGGCGGGCGACTTCGGCCTCGGTGATCTGCGGGCCGACCTTGCTGAGCAGGACGCTTTCGGCGTGAAGCAGTGGCGTGGTCATGGCACGGAAGACGGCGGACTTGCGTGAGCCGGGTGGCATGGCGACCAGGACGAACAGGTTCACCGGCTCAACCCAGGAGCCGCGGACGTTGACCACCGCGCGCCCTCCGGCGGCGGTGGACAGCGCGGCCAGGGCGACGCAGCCCGCCAGGTCGAGGGGCGTCTGTGTCTCCTCCGCCACAGCGCTGATGTGGTCGGCGACCCAGGCCGGGAGTACGTGGACCGGGAAGGAGGGAAGTTCTCCGCGCTGGCCGAGAGGCGCGGGCGCTTCCCATGGTGCGGGTGTGTTGTGCAGGTCGGTGAGCTGCTGGGCAGCGCCGAGACTGCTCAGAATGTTCTCGGCGGTGGGGCGTCCGTTGGCGGTCAAGCGGCTGACCTCCTTGGACGGCGTAGGCCGCTGTCGAGCCCGGAGCGGACGGTGTTGAACGCCTCGCGGAAGTCGAGCCCGATGGCCTCGGCGGCATTGTGGAGACATGCCTCGGCGAGGTTGCGCGGGAGCAGGCTGGCGGCGATGAGCTGCCCCAGAGCGAACGCGGCGAGGTTGAGGGTGTCGTTGCGGGTACCGGGGACGGCGTCCAGGACTCGTTCGACTTCGCCGCGCAGTGCCGCCAGGGCGTATCCGGCTGCCCGGTGTCCGCCGCTGGCGGCCAATACAGCCCCCGCAGACGTGCTGGACGTGGACGGTGGGGGAGAGTTGAGGCGCTCGGTGAGCCAGGTCGGGAGCACGGGCGGAGTTTGGTCGTGCAGGACGTCGTAGGAGCCGCTGCCGTCCGGCAGGGTGACGTGGCTGCCAGGGGCGACGACGTAGCCGCCCTGCGCCCGAGTGTCGATTTTCCAGCCGAGCTTGCCCGCGCTGTTGCGCAGGTCGGTGTCGGCCGGTGCGGTGAAGTAGAGGTGGGTGCCGCCGCGTCGGGTGGCGACCATGAAGGTCTCCAGCGGGAGCGGCTGGCCGGCTTGCTCGCAGAGCGAGGCCAGGACGTCCGCGCCGTCGTTGATGCCGGGCTTCGCCCAGTTGGCGGGCGGGCGCTCGTCGGGCTTGGGTACGTCGAGGTCGAGGACGACGAGGTTGGACGGACCGCAGGCGATGCCGATGTTGAACGGGCCGCGGGCCCACATGTGGCGGATGAGTGTGGTGTCGGTGGTGGCGTGCCGTTCCCACGCGGTGAAGCCGGGCAGCGGGCGCTTGTCGTTCGGAGTAAGCGGGAAGACGTGCCAGCCGCGGGCGACGGCGGCCAGGGCGTAGCGGGTGAGGTCGTGCATGTGGCTCTCCTGAGAGGTGATGCCGTGGGTGCTGGGCGGCATCAGCGGTTGCCGTCGTGGTGGAGGCGGCGGGCGTAGACGTAGAGCTGCCAGCCGAGGCGGGGCCGCTTGCCGGTGCCGTTGCAGGCGCGGCAGGTGCGGTTCTTGCCGCCGGGGCGGCATCGGGTGCAGCGGCCCCAGGGCCACGCCAGGCAGACGATGATGTAACTGAGAGTGATGAACGGTAGGCAGGCTGCTAGAAGGGCGATGACAGTAGCCATGAGGGCCTCCAGGGCCGTTTCCAGGGTTTCCACAGGTCGATGTCTAGGCGCTAGAGCCCAGGTAGAACACCATTTCGGGCTCTAGGGGAGCCTCTAGACCTAGAGGGGCATGCCTCTAGGTCTAGAGGCGCTCGACGGGGCTACGACGCTTTGCCTTTGTCGCGCTGGGTGACTGCAGTGACTATGTCGTCACGGGTGATGCCGATGCGGTTGGCGCCCTTGCCGCCGCCCTCCGGCGTGCCCCACACCTGCAAGGTGCGGATGCCGTACGGCTTGAGCACGGTGGTGAGCTGGGCTGTCTTCGCGCCGCCCTCCAGCGCCGCCCACGGGCCGTAGATGTCGGGCCGCAGCTCGGCCAGGCGATCCACGATGACCTCGTTCCACACCTTGGCCTCGGACGGCGGGACCACCGCCCGGATGTCGGCCAGCAGGTCGTAGCTAGGCGCGGTCTGCTCGGCTGTCTCGCCGAGGGCGTACCCGGACAGCGTGCCTGCCGCCTTGCGAAGCGCGTAGGCGCGGTCGGCGATGAGTTGAGTGTCCGGGGTGTTGAGGTAGGCGGCCTTGACCACCTTGGGCATCGGGGTCGCGCCGACCAGGTAGCCGGTGCCCGCGTCCTTCTCCGGAACGAACACCGTGGCGCGGGAACCGACTGTCCGCCGACCTGGGGTTTCAGATGGCCGCATACAGCATCCTGCCGCGCTGGAGGCGGCCGGGATCATCACCCTGGCAGACAAGGCGTATCAGGGAGCCGAAGGTCCGGTGCTCACTCCGTATAAGGGCAAGAACAAGCCTGAACCCCAGAAGCAGGCCAACCGTGCCCACGCAAAGCTTCGGGGGCCCGGTGAACGAGCGAACGTCCAGCTGAAGAGCTGGAAGATCCTGCGCAAGCTACGCTGCAGCCCGAGCAAGGCTGGCCACCTCTGCAAGGCCATCGCCGTCCTCCAGAACCACCGAGCTGCGCAGGCAGCGTGAGGATGAAAAGCGTTCACTGGAGGAGGGGCCCGAGTGGGACGGTGGCGAGAATTGAGCTGTTGGTGAAAGGGAAATCGTGAATGGCGACCCTCCCCCGGTCACTTTGATGGTGCGGCAGGCCGTCCGACGCCATTATTTCGCCTCGGTGAGCTGCCTGAGGCGCTGGTGGAGACGGGCCAATGAGGTTGCGTCTGCGGGCAGAGGCTCCCTTGGAACCCCTCGTGCGCTGAACATGTGGGACCGGTATGACTCGCTGGCTGTCGGCGGAGACGGGTAGGTCCTTGGGAGGCTTGCTGCTGCCCGCGCGGGTCCTCCGTGCGAGACCGGCCCCCAGGCCGCATGCTCGCGCGGGACGGGCCGCGCGGGCGCGGCGGCGTAGCCGCCGCCTTGATTCCTACAGGGGCTATTCGGCAATACACGTAAGCATTCACGTCGTGTACAGGGTGTAGTAGTCCGAGTGGTTACGTAACTGTCCGTCACTTTGATGAATCTGGTCATGGGTGATGTGATCTTCAGGTGTCCGGCCTGGAGGAGCTGTCCCGCGGGGAGCTGATCGCTCTGACGCGCGAGCTCATGGCCGAGAACACCGCGCTGAAGGCGGAGGTAGCCGAGCTTCGGGCCGAGAACGCTGCGTTGCGCGAGCGGGTGGCCAAGCTGGAGCGGCTGGTCTCGCGTAACAGCGGCAACTCCGGGATGCCGCCCTCGGTCGATGACCTTCCCGGCCGTAAGCGGCCGAAGGACCGCATGCCTGGCAGCATCGCCGGGCGCAGGCCGGCAAGCAGCCCGGCGCCGAAGGCAAGGCGCTGGCCTGGTCGGACGAGGTCGCCGATGGGGACATCGTCGAGCACTATCCGCACGGTCCGTGCGGGTGCGGGGCCGATCTCGGACAGGCGGCCGATCTAGGGGTGACGGCCCGGCACCCGCAGATCGAGATCCCGCTGGTGGTGGCCCGCCGCCTGCAGCATCACCTGCACTCGGTGGCCTGCCGGTGCGGCCGGGTGCACACCGCGACGCGGCCGGCGGGGGTACCCGCAGCGCCGGTCAGCCTCGGGGTGAATCTGCAGGCGTGGTGCGTGTATCTGCTGGTCGTTCACGCGATTCCGGTGCACCGGGTCGCCGAGCTGGTGGCCTCGCTGACCGGTGCGGAGCCGTCGGCGGGGTTCGTGCACGCTTTGATCAGCCGGGCCGCCGGCGCGGTCGCATCCGCGAATGCGCGGATCCGGACGCTGCTCACTCTCGCCTACGTGGTGTGCTGCGACGAGACGCCGATCCGGGTGGGGCCGAAGAAGGCCAAGAAGTACCTCCTGGTGGCCTGCAACCAGCTGCTGACCTGGTACATGCTCGGCGGGCGCGACATGGCCACCTTCAAGCGGTTCGTGCTGGCCGACCTGGCCGGCGTCGTGGTGCACGACCGCTACCAGAACTACGACGCCACCGACCTGGGTACGCGCGATCATCAACTGTGTGTCGCGCACCTGCTACGCGATCTTGAAGACTGCGCCGAGACCCATCCCGATGTCCGCTGGCCCCGGCAACTCCAGATGGCGCTGCGCGGCCTGGTCCACGCCGCCAACCTCGCCCGCGCCCAGGCCAGGGACGCGATCGCGCCGGGCACCCTGGCAATGTTCGTGAAGATGTTCCGCGGCGGAGTCGCTGTCGGCCTGTCACAGGTCAAGCGCCTGCCCGGCCCGGCCAAGACCGTCACCCAGCCGGCCGGCCGCGTGCTGCTGGAGGTGCTGCGCGACCGTGCGGGCGACGTCCTGCGTTTCGCCTATGACCTGCGGATCCCACCCACGAACAACCAGGCCGAGCGGGACCTGCGACCAGCGAAAACTCAGCAAAAGATCTCTGGCAGGCTCCGCTCGGAGAAGGCTACCGAGCACCGGTACACCGTACGCGGCTACCTGTCCACCGCGCTCAAACACGGCCTTGACGTCATGACCGTCCTGCGCGATGCCCTCCTCGGCAACCTCTGGATGCCACCCGACCCGGTCACCACCTGACGTTCCGGAGCCGGCCGCACCCTCGCACAATTCTGAACGATCACACAGCGCGATCAACAGAACCCGACATGCGCTGGACGTGAATGCTTACCAATACACGCTGTGCTTGTCTGTCCCGTCACGCTTGTGGGGGTCGGGTCCCACATGAAGGATCTCCCTAGTGGCCGGAGGCCAGGTGTCAACCATGATCGTCAGTTTCGAATCGCTGTCCTTGTCCGCGATCATGCTGTGTCCAGACAGCTCCTGATGGATAAAAAACGGCTCACTGAGAGTACTTGTTGCTGCCCGATCTTGCGCCCCCGGCTCCGACGATCGGACGTGGTTATTTTAGTCGCTTTACAACAAGGTCGGTGTAGACTACTTCATTATGGCCTTCATAGGTTCCATTGTAGGCATAAAGCGCTACGCCACCCTCATCCTCCAAGTGGACATGCCTGTTTTTGGCCACCACCTTGCCATTCACGCTCAACGTAACGCGAGCACCTTTGATTTTCATTTTAAGCACGTTAATAGCTCCCTCTCCCCTATTGATGGCGGAGCTGCGCCGGAAGCGGACTTCGCTGCTATCGTAATAGCATCGATAGGCTTTCCATCTTCCGTCCCCTCTGATTATGTAGCAGTAGCCCCTAAAAACCAATCCATAAGTTGCAGCTTTGGGCCCATCGATCCATCTAGCAGTCACTGAAACTGTCGCGTCCCCAAAATTCCCTGAACTGAGTGTGCACGTACCCGTATCTTGCGCAAAGTGATAGCCATCGCTCTCAAAGTTGCAGCTGGAACCATCAGGCCACCCCGCGGCGTGGTTGTCGCTAGTCAGAGGATCCTGAAAGAGAACATCCGGATCCTGCGTAATGGGCCCCGGTGACGTTGAGACCTTCCCGGATATGTTAATGGCGACGACATAAATGAATACTGCTGCGATAGCCAAGCCAAAGATTATCTTCCAGGGGAACTGGCGCGTGCGCTGACGCGGATAAGGCAGGTGATTTCTTTCGCGTTGCCTTATTCTCCGAAAGCTAGGGCTATGTGGAATTCGTTCAGGCACCCGCCTCCGCCCCCTTCAGCGAGCTATAGAGGGAGGAGGCTTCCCCGCGCTAGCGATAGGGACGTGAATAGGGGCAAGATCACCGACGCCCTGAACGCCATCTACGCCACAAGTGGGGCACGCCTTATAGTCTTTTATAGATACTGCTATCACATTGCGCTTGATGGCATCATAAATGTTCAGCGGAATCACGGGAATCAGTTCAGACAGGTTCAAAAGGTAAGCTATTTCCGCTACTTGGAGGGACGCGACAACCCCGTTCAGAAATACAACCGACGGCGCAACTTGCTGTGTACCATAACCGTGTTCACGTTCATATCCTCGAATATCTGGAGGTGCCAGTTCGAAGGCAGCTTTGGAGGCATCGATGAAGCCTCGGCACTCCAAGCATCCGGTACCTGGGATTACTACGTGAACCTGTCCTCCCATAGCAAAGGATCGCTTGACTCCGGATAGCCGGATACCAGTGCCGGCGTCGATCAACGGGAGCAGGTAGCGTATCGCCAAGTGATTTAGAATCAGACGGGCGCCATGATTATCAACGCAACCCATAAGTAGATCGCAATCCTTAGCATAGTTCAGAGCCTCTTCTGAAGCGATAGAGGAATCCACGGCGGCGATCTGCGTTCCAGGCGCAATGGCGCCAATTAGGTCTCTATATACTTCCACTTTCTTGCGTCCTATGTCAGTAGATTTCGCACCCATCAGTCTATTCAAATTGCTCTTTTCTACGCAATCCGGATCGATCAACACAAGCCTCCCAATGCCAAGGTAGGCAAGCTCCAGTGCCACGAAGGAGCCCAGCCCGCCGAGTCCTACGACGGCAATGGCGGCTCTCGAGAGCATGCGTTGGCCCTCTCCGCCGAATAGCAGTTCTTGGCGTTGATGGCGTTCTTCAACGGATCCTGCATGGTAATTCCCGTTGAAGCCACTTGTGGTGGGTATGGAGGTAATAGCTCGATTGTTCGCGCCACGCCCTAGCACATAAATATTTGTCACCGGTACAATAGAATTGGTTGAGCGTTCATATACATGTGCATCTAGACTTTCCTGGCCGATTACCATGGACGCATACATAGCTACGTCAGGCAGGAACCCGGACGTAGGAGGCATTGTTCTGCGATCGTTGCGCCAGTCAATGGAACTGAATGTAGTCCCACGGCCGCTTGCGAACGGATGGGAATGAACCTCGATCAGACTCCATCCATCTCGTCGACACCGGGCTAGCATGCTTGCCACGTATTCCATACGTGGCGCTATGGCTGCGGGCGATTGCCGGAAAAGATGTTCTGGTTTTGCAGTATGAATCTCATGTGCGAGAATTCTGATACGACTGTCAGACCTATTAATCCCTGCGATAACAAAGGCCATCTGCTCGTCTACGAGATGATCCGACCCGTCTTTCGGCGCCCGTAGTAGGTGGCGATTCAGCTCATCCCACAAGCCAACCGGAAAAACAATTTCTATGGACACGGGATTCTCCTAGATATTGCAGAAACGGAACTCATTCAACTGCAAGGTCTGGCGGGTTCCGCAAGACAGACCAGATTAGATTTGCGTAGGAGAGAAGATTGTGACCATTAGCGATATTTGTACTTGGACGCCATGGTCCTTGTAGATGCACACAGAAGTGCCCCCACCCGGCCGCTAGGTAATCTCTGTCGCTATCGCGTATAGGAGCTTCTACGAAGAAGTGTCCAATTTTCTTGCCCGTTTTGGTCCTCAGATCATGTTCTGTCCAGAACCATTCGGGGGCTACGGACGGATACCCCGGAGTGCCCCATGGGATATCAATCAGGATGGCAACCTGTCGCCTATCCCACCCCGGAGGGAGGGGAAAGCTAGGTATATGAATCCAGCTTGCGTCTTGGCTATCGAAGCTTACTTCGCCGTATCTCCGCCCAAGTAGCATCGCTTCTGACCTAAGCCTAGACAAGCGCAAGCGCTTTTCAAGGTCTGATGCCATGGCGTATCTCTCCTTAGCCGTCGCCTAGGCTATGCTGTGGGGAGATATTGTAATCAATTGCAGTGGAGGGGAGGACTTCGTCATCTCGAAGTAGGGAGTATTCGCCATTTTCGAAATAGGCCATCACCCCGTCATCTTGGCTAGCCCCTACTGTGTGCGCTTTGAGTTCGCGAGCTGTCGGTTGTGGGCTGCGCAAATCTACTACTTGTCCGTTGACGATAAATTGCCCCATGACTGACCCCTTCAATGAGCCGTGGCTCAGAGGAATGTTCCTATTCTGCTTCGCCATCGCAGTGTGCGTTAACGTGCGTGCACCTTTCTTATCGACTGCGGAGATATGGTGACGGCATTTATAGGCACAGGAACTTGCATTGGTTTCAGATTTCTGATCACCAAGGCTCTATACGGTCATCAAAATGATGATACGCCGCCAATATGCATGAATAGTAGGGCTCTCTGATATTTTTAGATTGTGTTGCAAAAAGGCGACTTGCTTTGGGGTCGCCCTTTGGGAGCCATGCGGGACGCATCAATGCACATTGCGGCGGCGTAGCCTTGTCTTTGTCAAGCGAGCCAAACTAACTCTGTTCGCTGGTGTAGTGGCGAGGATTGGGCTCAGCCTCCTACCCTCCAGGTCTCATGCCTCTGTTACCTGGAAGTGCGTGTACGTCGGGGTTGTGGGCCGGTAGCTTCACGGTGTGGCTGATGACGCTGAGCTGACGCGCTGGGTGGTGCACGGGGGAATGTGCTTCCCCTCATACCGTGGAGACCGAACCTGAGGTGAGGTTGGGTCATGGGAGTGATCAGGCGCAGGTTTGATCCGGAGTTTCGGGCGGGCGCGGTGCGTATCGTCAAGGAGACCGGTAAGCCCGTCTCGCATGTCGCGCGGGACCTTGGTATCAACGAGTACACGCTGCACAACTGGATGCAGATGGATCGGCATGCCAGCGGCCGGGTCGGTGGCAACGGCGGTGGGAGCGGGAAGCTGACGGAGTCCGAGCAGGAGGAACTGGCCCGGCTGCGGCGGGAGAAGGCCGAGCTTGCCCGGCAGCACGCCAAGGAGAAGGCGGCCTGGGAGAAGGAACGCGCCGAGCTGGAAGGCGAGCGTGATGTCCTCAAGCGTTCGGTGGTCTTGTGGGTCAAAGAGGCGATGGGCCGGTGAGCGTGGCGGCCTTCATCAGCTCCCAGAAGACCGACTTCGGCATCGACCACGTCATCTCCTGCCGCGCGTTAGGGGTGTCGCAGTCGTGGTTCTACAAGTGGAACAAGCGCGCTCCGACGGCCCGAGAGCAGCGACGGATCAGGCTGGATGAGGAGGTCAAGCGGCATTTCGAAGCGTCGGGCGGCACCTACGGTTCGCCTCGGATCACTCAAGATCTGCACGCGGAGGGCTGGAAGGTATCGGAGAACACGGTGGCTAAGCGGATGGTCGAGTTGGGCCTGGCCGGCCGCAAGCCGAAGAGGCCGCGCTCGCTGACCCGGCAGGGCAAGCGTCCGGCCGCGCCGGATCTGGTCGGCCGGAAGTTCACCGCGGTCGCTGCGGACGTGCTGTGGGTCGGCGACGGCACCATGATCGATACCGATGAGGGGCCGCTGTACCTGGCCACCGTCGAGGACCTGTTTTCCCGCCGTCTGCTCGGCTTTGCCATGTCGGAGCATCACGATGCGGCATTGACCGTCGCGTCGCTGCAGATGGCAGTAACCACCCGTGGTGGCGACGTGGATGGGGTGATCTTCCATTCCGATCGCGGGTCGGAGTACACCGCCGCCCGCTACCAGGCTGAATGTCGTCGGCATGGGGTGGTTCAGTCGATGGGCCGGGTGGGCTGCGCGCTGGACAACGCAGCCTCCGAGGCGTTCAACAGCACGCTCAAGGTCGAGTACGTCCACCGGCAGCGCTTCCGCACCCGGGCCGAGGTCCGTCTGAAGATCGCGACCTGGATCGCGGACTTCTACAACGTCAAGCGCAGGCACAGTGCCAACGATGGGCTGCCGCCTGTCAGAAGCCGTCTGAAGCTTGATCACGGCCAATACGCGGCCAAATTCGCTCTGCTGGCTACGAAAGCCGAGGTCAGGGCTTGATCGCGACGGGACTGTAAAACCGTCGGCTCAGCCTACGCAAGTTCGAACCTTGCACCTGCCACACGCAGTTAGCGCAGTTCAGAGGCCCTACGGGGCCTCTTCTGCGTTTCAGGGGTATGCGGCCGTAGGCCGCTCTGAGCCACCGTTTGTAGCTGGTCCCGGAATATATCCGGAATGGATCATGGCGTGTTTCCCCAAGTCGGACACCTTGATCCGGAACAGTCACGGAACGATCAGGCCCCGGCAACGCCGAAGGGCCCCGGAGGGTGATCCGGAGCCCGTTGGCCGGTCTTGACGAGATCTCAGGCCGCAAGCGCGTCCTCGATCCGCTGGTTGACGATTTCCTCCTGTCCGTCGATGCACTTGGCTTAGACGCGGAGCAGGACATCCACGGTTCGGTACGGCGACCGCCCCTGCCTCGACCACCTCGCCCGGGGAGTTGGTCTCCGGATTGGTCAGGTACGCCTGGCCTCGGCTGCGTTGAGGATGCCGTCACCACGTCGATTTGGGTCTTGACCGTTATCGTGCATCATGATCTTATTTTGCTCATCAATGACGGGCGATTTCACTGACGGTCAATCTCGTCGACGCCGATAGTGCAGCTTTAGGTCTGGACCGGAATTTTCTTCCTCCAAAGTTGCGGCGGGTCGGGGCCTGACGCTGCGGAAAGGGCGACCAGCATGTTGACACGCAGGCAGCTCGGGCTTGGGGCGCTCGCTACGAGTGCCTTGGCTGTCACTTCGACAGGTACGGCCCGCGCCGCGCGGGCAGTGGCCTACGACTACACGGCAAGGGCGACTTTCGACCAATTTGACCAGGTCTTCCATTCCAGTAATAGCGCAGGCCAGCCGACGGACACCAATGAGCGTGGTGGCCTCGCCTGGGGGCAGTCGTACGTTCTGCTGGGCCTCGCCCGTATGTACCGGGCCTACAGCGATACCCATTACCTGGACCGGATGATCGACAACATCGACCAGGTGCTGGCCAGTCGCGATTCCGTACGCGGCGTCACCGATCATCGAGGGCAGTCGCTGCCCGCGTGGCGTGCGCTGCACCCCTACACCGCAGGCATCGCCACGCTGAAGTCCGCTGACGGCCAGCCGGTACTGGAGGTGCGCAGCGCGCTGAGCTATGCCGACCTGACCGCGGTCACAGTGCGGGCCGGTAGCGTCTCTTACCGTTTCACTCTGGAGGTACTCAACAGCAGGACGGGCGCCACCGCCACGTTCGCGGACCTGTCAATGGACCCCGCGTCGACCAACTTCGTGGAGAAGCGCGTCCTGGCCGCCTACCCGACGCCGCCCCTGGTGACGGCGAAGGCTTTGGGGAGGGCGCTGCCGGCTCTGGGGGTGACACAATGCGTGTCCCCGCCGGTGATCTTCACGGTGCACACCGGGATGATCACCTACCCCATCGCAACGTTCGTGCGGCTGGTAAAGACCCGTCCGGAACTGGCGAGCAATTCGAGGTACCAGGCCAAAGCGCAAGAGTACCTTGAGGCCGTCCAGGCGGCCGTAGCCGTACACGATGCCGAATGGCGGGAGACCGCGGACCGTGGCGGGTATTTCGTGTGGAACAAAGGCACACCGCTCGCCTACGACGGTACGGCGCAGCCGAACAACCAGACCCTCGCGCTCGGCAAGACCTACGCCGAGCTCGCCATGGCCACCGGCGACCCGATCTACTCCGACCGGGTGCAGCGCCTGGCCAACACCTTTTCCCGCGAGCTCAAGCTGGACACCGCCGACAACGCCTACACCTGGTCGTACTGGCCGACATACGGTCGCACTTACCAGGGCTACACGGCGAGCCAGAACATCTCCGTGTACACCCCGTCGGGCACGGGCGCCAAGCAGATCGAAGACCTCAGCCACGGCGCCATCGACGTGGAGTTCGTCGCGGCCGCTCTGAGAAGCCGACTCGCCTTTTTGAGCCCCACCTGGGGCGCGAGGTTCGCACGCACCTACAGCAGGAATCTGGCCACCGCCGATCCGTCTGGTGTGCCGACCACATTCATGCGCGTGGACGGAACGGGCGGGCTCGCCCCGGAAGGGCAGTACACGCAGGCGCCACGCTGGATGCCGTTCGCCTTCCAGGATTCGAAGATATTCACGCACTCCGGGTCCATCTTCGCGGCCAGGGAGATCGGACCGCAGTTCGGCTCGTCACTGCTCGGAGTGGCCTACCTCAACTGGTACGCCCGCACCGGCGGCACGCAGGACTGGTAACACGGGAGGCCGTACTCCACTCGCGAGTATTAGCGCTGAGCCATGACAGCACGTGCTGGCCTGGGCATGCGCCGGTCAATGGGTACGGCGACGTCATGGCATGTTCCCCTGGTCGTGTCCTTGATCCGGAGTCGCCACGGCCAATGAGCGGCCAAGCTGAAGGGCTCCAGAGATGATCTAGGCTGGGCGCCTCGATCTACGACAGGTGGCGGCCCTCTTGCTTCCGTTACCGGCGATTCCCCCGCGCTGGGGGTTGTCCTTGTTGAACCTGGCGGCGCTGGCGGCTCCCGCTTCGCGTACCGCCTGGTGGTCTTCCCCGAAGAGCCGGCCTACTACTGAACGAGCTCTTTGAGTGGTGAGCCGCCGGTCTTTGCGGGTGTCGGCTGGCTGGTAGAGATCAACTGGGCAACTATGTCCGCAGAGTTGAACGGCTGGCTCACCGCGGTGATGGCGCTCGGTCTGAGTGTGACTCTCGCCCTTGGGATGGAGTCCGTTGGCATCGCCTGGACCGTGATACAGGTGCGCATCCTTGGAGTCAGTCAGATCCGCCGCCAACGATCCCATCATTCTCGCTTAATCATCTAAAGGTGCTAGGGCACGAAATACCGCCGGGCATGGATCCTGGTGGGTTCCATTCCGTAAGTGGTTGAGTAAGGCGTTGGGGTTCTCGCCGTCGCGGCTGAGCCGTGTACACGTCCGAAGGGCGGGCGAAGGCAGACGGGATTGATTTTTACTGCCGTCGATCGAACCGTCTCTGGGCAGAGCGTCGGAGAACGATGCGGCGTGGTCCGCTCTGCGGCCTCCGGTACGGGCAGCAGCTCCCCGCTGATCGGGGGCCCGGAACTCCCGCAGGTCTTCGGCGAACTGCGGATCGAATCACTTCCCTGAAAGCAGGACCTCCGTTCACCAATCCTCGACCGCGCGGAGTGATCGGTCTGACGAACCTGCTGGTCGCCATCCTGAACGCAGACAATGAGCCATTGTCTGTAACGGTCATTAGCTCTCTGTAGCGACGTCGGTTGCCTTGGCATGCCGCAGCCCGATGATCGGCAAACGTAAAGGTGAGGCAGACGGAGTGGCCGAGGGCCTGAAGAACGCGATGGCCGCTCTCCATACTCAGGTATGATCATCGACAAGCTTCTCCGCCGAGCTAATCATCTGGCACGCCTGTCGCCGGATTTCTGATGCACCGGTGGTATATCAAGCACCGCTATACGTCGTTGGATGTCTGACGCCTCAAGGCGTTCTTTCGCCGTGCCCTCTCAGCCGAAAGGTTCCTCTTATGGCCATGTCAAGTTTTGTTCGTTCCGCCGCGATGGCCCTCACAGGTCTGGCCCTGGTCACGACGGTCTCTGCCTGTGGGCAGGGCGATTTCAAAGTAGCCCGTCTGGGGGGATTGTCGCTTGGCGTCCGGATCGATCGTTGTTGCGCAGCGTGACGCCGAAACGAGGATGACC